>JBMOHX010000265.1:0-5723 GCA_049317625.1 Phycisphaerales bacterium | reverse complement strand
CATCAGCACCAGTTGCTTGAGCATACCGGGCAGCTCGGGGTCGAGCGCGAAGAGAGCAGCGATCGCTCCTTCGAGCATGTGGATCGCGGCGGCGGCTTCTCGCATCAGACGCCGCTTGACGCCGACCACTCTCCGCTCCGTGGAGCTATTGAAATCAGACAGCGGGTTGTCGGAGGCGTCATTGCTCATCGGCCGGCTCTCCCTGCCCGCCCGGATCGGCCTCGGCGGCGTCCGACGAAATATAGCGAGCCAGCGATCGGGGTGTCGACCGGACCGGCTGTCCACAATTTTGCAATGTCTAAGTCTGGCTTGGCATGGGGGGGTGAGGGCGTATAATCGGCAGGCCCGCCAAGCGGGCTGTTTCGGATCAGGGCCGGGAGCCGTCAGGTTCACGTCCGATCCCGGGCCGGTACCACCCTCACGTTCCTCGGAGATTCAACCAGTGACGGACCAAGAGATCGAAGCAAAGGTGATCGACATCATCGCGGAGCGGATGGGGCAGGACCGTTCGAAGATCACCCGCGAAATGAGCTTCGTTGACGATCTCAACGCCGACAGCCTGGACCAGGTCGAACTGGTGATGGAGCTTGAGGTGGCTTTCGACATCGAAATCCCCGACGACCAGGCCGAGAAGATCAAGACGGTCGCCGACGCGATCAGTCTCATCAAGGCCGAATGCCAGGGCGCCTGATCGGGCTGCCACCGGGGCGCGTCCCCCGACCCACGACCGCGGAGGATCGACAGCGTGTCCAATTACCAGGGTAACCCGCTTCCAAGGGTGGTCATCACCGGCTGCGGGGCGATCACCAATCTGGGCCTCTCGGCCCCCGCCACCTGGCAGGGCATGCGAGAGGGAAGGAGCGGGATCAGTTCCATCGAAGGTGAAGAGTTCACCCGTTGCGACCCGGCCCTGTGGGACGTTACGATCGGCGGACAGGTCAAGGGATGGGACCCCTGCTCGGTGCTGGACCCGCGCGAGGCCAAACGCCTCGATCGGTTCAGTCAGCTCGGGCTCGGGGCCGCCGACGAGGCGGTTCGCCACTCGGGTGTGGACCTTTCCAAGGAAGACCCTGAACGCTGCGGTGTCGTCGTCGGTTCGGGCGTCGGTGGCATCTCGACCATCGAGAACGGGGTCCTCGCCCTCAAAGATCGGGGCCCCCACCGGATCAACCCCTTCACCGTTCCGAGACTGATGGCCAACGCCGCGGCGGGGAACATCTCGATCCGCTACGGCCTTCAGGGGCCGGCGTCTTGCCACGCGACCGCGTGCGCCAGCAGCGGCCACGCGATCGGCGACGCGGTGAACTACCTGAGACGGGGCCTCGCGGACGTGGTGCTCGCCGGCGGCGCTGAGGCCGCTTGCACGCCCCTGTGCGTGGGCGCGTTCATGGTGATGAAGGCGCTCTCCACTCGAAACGAAGCACCCGAGAAGGCCAGCCGGCCCTTTGACAGGGACCGCGACGGGTTCGTGCTCTCCGAAGGTGCCGCGATGTTCGTGCTCGAGACCGAGGAGCACGCCAAGAAGCGTGGCGCCACGATCTACGCCGAGCTCGTTGGCTTCGGAAACTCCTGCGACGCAAGCCATATCACTGCTCCCGACGCGCAGGGGTCCGGAGCGTCTCGGGCCATGAAAATGGCGATGCGCGACGCGGCGATTTCGCCTGAACAGATCGATTACATCAACGCCCACGGCACGAGCACCCCGCTGGGTGATCGGGCGGAGGTCGCGGCGGTGCTCAGGGTGTTCGGCGACCACGCTCGCGCCAGCAGCCAGGGCCACCTCCTGATGAGCAGCACCAAGAGCATGCACGGGCACTGCCTGGGCGCGAGCGGTGCGGTGGAGCTCATCGCGTGCATCCACGCCGTCCGCGACGGCATCATCGCCCCCACCGTCAACCTCGACAACCCCGACGAGGGGTTCGACATCGATCTGGTCCCCCACCACGCCCGCGAGCGGCGCGTCCGCTACGCGATGAACAACACCTTCGGGTTCGGTGGGCACAACGTCACCCTGATCGTCGCTCGTTACGACGGGTAATCCATCGGGGGCAAATCGCGCGGCACGTACTTTGCGATCCGATCGGAGTTGGCTCTTCCTTTGGCCGATCGAGGTGGATCATGCGCGGCTCGAACACTGAGCAAGTCCTGCGGCTGGAAGTCCCCGTGGTGGTGCTTTTGGGGGAACGACAGATGACGGTGAACGAGATCCTGGGGCTCCTCCCCGGGTCCATCATCGAACTGCCCAAGAACGCCGAATCCGAGCTCGACCTGATCATCGCGAACAAGCCAGTGGGATGCGGCTTCGCGGTGAAGGTCGGCGAGAACTTCGGCATCCGACTCTCGTACGTCGGCGACCCCGCGACCCGGCTCACCGCGGCCATGGACGCCTCCTCGGAAGGCGGCGACGGCGGCGTCTCGGCCGAAGAACTCGCGGCGGCGATGCTCGCGGGGCAGATCTAGCCGCTTCCTCGCGTATGAATTGCGCCCCCGTGCCGACAACTTCGCGCGGCGTGTGAATCCCTGATAACCTCTCGACCGGGAGAGCAACCGGCACCCCGAATCGGCCGATCTCCTCCCCGCCCGGGGCCGGCGTCGCCGGACGCCCCGAACATCGAGAGTGCGTGCATGGCGAGAGACATCCCTGTCGGCAACGGCGACCTTCTTGTGACCTTCGACCGTCTCTACCGGGTGCGGGACATCTACTACCCGCACGTTGGGCGGTTCAACCACACCGAGGGACACGTCCAGAGGTTCGGCGTCTGGGTGGACGGCCGGTTCGCGTGGATCGAGGACGACTCGTGGCAGCGTGACATGCGGTACGCGCCCGACACCCTCGTGACGAACGTGGTGCTGAGGAACGAGGCCCTCGGACTCGAGATCACCTGCAACGACTGCGTGGACTTCCACGAACCCGTCTATATCCGCAAGGCCACGGTCCGCGACCTTCTGGGAAGAGACCGCGACGTCCGGCTCTTCAGCCACTGGGACCTCTCGATCCGCGGGACGCCCGTCGGCGACACCGCCAACTACGACCCGGCGACCGCGAGCGTCGTGGTGTACAAGGACGACTCGTACTTCCTCTTCAACGCCTGCGACGAGAACAAGTGCGGCATCGACAACTGGGCCATCGGCACCAAACGCCTCGGCGGGGCCGAAGGCACCTGGCGCGACGCCGAAGACGGCCAGTTGGGCCGCAACGCGATCAGCCAGGGATCGGTCGACGCCACCATCGGGTTCAACCTGCAGGTGCCCGCGGGCGGCACGGCGCACGTCACGAGCTGGCTGGCGTGCGGCAAGTCGTACCACGACGTGAAGGATCTCAACCGCCGCATCCTCGAGAAGTGGCCCGACCGCATGATCGTCCGGACCGAGGCCTACTGGAGGCTCTGGGTCCGCAAAGAGCGGATCGAGATGCCCGATCTCCCGCCCGCGGTCGCGGACCTTTACAACCGCAGCCTCCTCGTGCTGCGCACGCAGATCGACAACGGCGGCGCGATCATCGCCGCGAACGACACCGATATCCAGGCCTTCGGCGGCGACCACTACTCCTACTGCTGGCCCCGAGACGGCGCGCTCGTGGCCTATTCGCTCATCCTCAGCGGGCAGAGCGAGCTCTCGAGGAGCTACTTCAGGTACTGCGCACGGGCCATCCAGCGCGACGGCTACTTCCTCCACAAGTACACCCCCACCGCCGAGCTCGCGAGCAGCTGGCACCCGTGGATGCTCGAAGGCCAGCGCATCCTGCCCATCCAGCAGGACGAAACCTCGCTCGTGCTCTGGGCCCTGCGCAAGCACTTCGTGAGGTACAAGGACGTCGAGTTCATCAAGCCGCTCTACGGCTCGCTCATCATCGGTCCCGCAGAGTGGACCCTCTCCTACCGCGACCAGAACGGACTCCCCAATCCTTCCTGGGATCTCTGGGAAGAGCGGCGAGGCGTGCACCTGTTTACCGTCGCAACCACCATCGGCGCGCTCCAGGCCGCCGCGGCGTTCGCCTCGGACTTCGGCGAGTTCGACCGGGCCTCGCGGTACCGAGAAGGCGCCGACAAGATGCGTGCGGCGATGATCCGGCACATGTGGAGCCCCGAGCACGCGCGATTCGCGAGGGCGGTCGCGCCGCTGGGCGGAACCAACTACAGGCTCGACATGACCGCGGACTCCGCCAACTTCGCGGTGTGGGCGTTCGGCGGCTTGGATCCTCACGACGCCCGCGTCTCCTCGGAGATGCGTGCGCTGCGCTCGCGGCTCTGGTGCAAGACCCCCGTTGGCGGCTGCGCGCGGTACGAACGCGACTACTACCACCAGGTGGAACGCACGAACATCACGGAAGTACCCGGCAACCCGTGGGTGATCTGCACCCTCTGGCAGGCGCAGTACCTCATCGCGAAAGCGACCTCGGCCGAAGAACTCCGGGAGGCGGTCGCGCTGCTGGAGTGGACGGTCGATCGCGCGGACGAGTCAGGGGTGCTCGCCGAGCAGTTCCACCCGTACTCGGGCGACCCGATGAGCGTGAGCCCGCTCACCTGGAGCCACGCGACCTTCGTCATCGTGGTGATGGAGTACCTCGACAAGCTCGAACAACTTCGGAGGGTGCGCCGGGTTGAGCCGGAGCCGACCGGGACGCCGGTGAAGCGGTACGCATAGGGCGTCATTGAGGGGAGCCGGAGCTTGCGCTCCGGGTTCTCAACCGACGGTGAGCGTGGCGATGTCGAACGAGTTGTTCGTCGCCACCGAGTCCGTGAAGCCCGTCGCGACCGACGCCGAAACGACGATCGTGTAGTCCCCCGTTGTCAGCTCGGCCGGGAGACGCAGGTTCAACTTGCTCACCGTGATCGCGCGGCCCGGCTTGAGCTCGAGACGCTTGAGCACCGGCGATCCGATCGCTGTCTCCGTCCCCTCCGCGTTCCGCAGCGAGAATGCGATCGACACCGTGCCCCGGCCCTGCACGTTACCCGTGTTGTTGATCGTGATCGCACCGCGGCCGACCGCCCCCGCCGCGCTCGGGCTCACGAAGCTTGTGGAGCCGCCGGTGACATCCATGTCAACGAACGGTGCCGCGATGGTGTACGTCCCCTCGGCGATCAACTCGTTGTTGTCCTCGTTCGTCTCCGCGATCTCGCCGCGCGAGTCGAGCTTGAACACGAGCAGGTACGAGCCCGCGCCGAGCGACGACGGGACTTCGATCGCGATCGGACCGCCCCTGGCACCGGACCGAGACCCGGAACCCAGCGATTCGAGCTTCTCCCGCGTCACCGCCACATCCTGGCTGGCGTCGGTCGCGGCCGCCGGTCGGAAGAACCCTTGAATCGACATCTTCGCGCCCTTCGCGAACGAGTCCGCACCCGCGTTGCTGGAGGTCAGCTTCGCCGACCCCTTTGCCTTCGTCCCCTGCACGATCGCGTCGGTCAGCCGCAGTTGATCCAGTTCCCCCGTCAAATCGAAGGACCCGACATCGACCGCGCCCGCGACCCCGGCCGAACGGTTGTTGCTCTCGTCCGACTCGCTGTTCTGAGAGTTGTCGTCGACGACCGCGTAGATCGTGTAGTCGCCGCTGCTCAGCGAGCCTGGCACCACAAAGCTCACCGCCTGCGCCGCCGATTGCCCCGCGCGGAGCGCCGCGACCTGCGCCGAGGTCAGCAACCTGTCTTCGCTCGGGTCCAGCGTGTCGTCGCTCGAGGCGTACAGGCGGAACCGCACCATCGCGTACCTGGACGCGGTGATGC
>JBMOHX010000264.1:0-5734 GCA_049317625.1 Phycisphaerales bacterium | reverse complement strand
AGGGCTCGGGCATCAGCGGGTACGTCGCGGCGTCCGGCCGCGCGTACATCTGCGTCGACACGACCAAGGACGATCTCTACCTCCCTGGCGTGCTCAACGCCCGCTCGTCCCTCACCGTCCCCCTGAGACTGCAGGACAAGGTCATCGGCATCCTGAACGTCGAGAGCCTTCAGCCGGCCGCGTTCGACGACGAGGACAAACAGCTCGGCGAGATCTTCGCCCGCTACATCGCCCTCTCGATCCACATGCTCGACCTGCTCGTTGTCGAGCGGAGCACCACGAACCAGACGATCAGCGGCCGCGTCGAGGTCGAGCTCAACGAGCCCCTTCTCGACATCGCCCACGAGGTCGACCTGCTCCAGGCGCAGGGCCCGCACGACCCCGAAACCGCCGCGCACCTCGAGCGCATCGAGGGCGACATCGCGGCGATCCGCCAGCGCCTGCGCGACTGCGCCGCGGGCCCCTCCACCCTCCTCGGCGTCGAACAGGCCCTCAACGTCAAGACACGCGACCCCGTGCTCGCAGGCAAGCGCATCCTCATCGCCGACGACGAGCCCCGCATCCGGACCATCGTCGGGAGCGTGCTCAAGAACCGCGGGTGCACCGTTGTGATCTGCGAGTCCGGCGGCGCAGCGATCGATCGGCTCGAAAGCTCCGGCCCCGACGCATTCGATCTGGTCCTCTCCGACATCCGCATGCCCGACCACAACGGGTACGAGGTCTTCGCGGTCGCGAAGCGCACCAGCCCGCGCGCCCCGGTCATCTTGATCACCGGCTTCGGCTACGACCCGCACCACTCCATCGTGCGAGCCTCGCAGGAAGGCCTGCAGAGTGTGCTCTTCAAGCCTTTCCAGGTCGAGCGACTCATCGAAGAAGTCCGCAAGGCGCTCTCGCCCTCGAGATGAGCCGCGTCGCGATCCTTACATGCCGCGACTACACCCGACCGGGGAAGAGCCGCTCGGCCGCGTCGCGGTAGAGCGTCCTGAGTTGCTGCTGCGAAAGCCCGATCCCGCGGAGCCGCGGCGCGGCCATCGGCCCCACCGAAGGATCAAGCATCATCAGATCAGGGTCCGCGATCGGGCTCTCACCGTCGTACCCGGTCTCGAACATCAAGCGCAGCGCCAAGTATCGGCTCGAATACAGGTCAAACGCCGCCGCGGGGCTGTCGGCCAGATCCGCCATCGGGTGCTTGGACTCCGGCTTCGCGGGGTGGAGGTGCTCGTCGGTGGTGACGACATCCGAGCCGAAGAGCAGCCGGCCGCTCCACTTCTCGAAGAACTCCCGCGTCCGCGCCGGGTCGTGAAGGCTGAGCTCGCGAACGACCCACTTGGTCGCGGACGTGTCGAGATACAGATTGGGGTGGCGGGTCAGCAGGCAATCCAGAAACGACAGGTCCTCAGGCCACCCGCCCATGTGGGCCGCGATCCATGGGCCTTCGAACCGATCGAGCATCCGCTCGAACCCGCGGTAGTGATCGATCTTGCGGCCGAACCGCGCGGGGTCGGCGTAGCGGGTCCTGAACCACGTGTCGGGGTCGGCGATATGAACCATCAGCATCATCCCGAGGCGCTGCGCGAGCTCGCAGGTCCGCACCCGCCACTCGCCGTCGAGCTCCACCAGTTCGCGGCCCGACTCGTGCGGGAACAGCTCGCGCAGCCGCGGAGCGTTCCACAGCTTCGCCGCGCGTGCGCCGTGCTGACGGTGAAACACCTCGATGTCCGCGAGGTACCCCTCCATCATCGCGTGCCCGCGATCCGGGGCGCGGAAGTTGGGGAACGCGATGAACTCCACCATGTCACCCAGCACGTCACGAACCAATGCGCAGTCGTCCAACCGAACCTGCGTCACCACCCGCGTCACCCCGAACGCGCCCGCCGCCTCCCGCCAGATCGCGGCGGCGCCCGCCCCGTTGACGTGCGTGTGCATATCGAAGATCGGGCACGGCGCCGGCATCGCGGCCGCCTCGGCTCGATAGTCCACCCCGAACCTGTTGGCCGATGTAGGGGCTACCGTCCCACCAGTCTTGAAGTATCTTGCGGTCACACTCGCCTTTCGGGTTGAGACGGGCCGGGGCCGTACGCGGAACGCGATGAGGATATGGCGATAGGGGCCCCAACGAGTTCAAAACCCCGCGTCGTGCTCGCCCACGACTGGCTCGTCGCGCGAAGAGGCGGCGAGGCTGTGCTCTCCGCAATCGCCCGCACCCTCGATCACACCTCCGAGCTTTCCACGCTCTACACCATGTTCGACAACGGAGTACGACTCGGCCCCCCGGTTGACCGCCTCCCCCGCGAGGTCTCGCTGCTGCAGCGGCTGCCCTTCTCCTCGTCGCTGCGGCGGTGGCTCCTCCCCGCGTACCACGCCTGCGTCGCCGAACTCTCGCAACGACTCGCGCGCGAGCACCAACGGCGACCGATCGACCTCGTCGTCTCTACCAGCTCCGCCGCGATGCTCGGGCTGACACCGCCGCCGGGCGTCCCCCACGTCTGCTACCTCCATACACCGGCGCGGTACATCTGGACGCAAGCTGGTGCCTACGGCCGAGCTTCCGGGCTCCAGGGCTTCGCGCTCGACCTCTTCTCGAGGACCCTGCAAGACCTCGACCGTGAGGCCTCCCGCGCCGTGACAGGGTTCATCGCCAACTCGGCCCACACCGCCGCGCTCGCCGGCAGTTGCTACGCGAGGAGCGCCGCGGTCATTCACCCGCCCGTGAGAACCGAGTACTTCACCCCCGGAGACGGAAGGCGTGAGGAGTTCTGGCTCGCGGTGGGCGCACTGGAGCCGTACAAGCGGTTCGATCTCGCCATCGAGGCCTCTCGCATCGCGAATCGAGACCTCGTGATCGTGGGGCGCGGGACCTGCCTCCCGGCCCTCCGCGCCGCCGCGGGCCCGCGCGTGCGCTTCATGACCGACGCGAGCGATGAACAGGTTCGCGAGCTCATGCGTCGCGCCAGGCTGCTGCTTTTCCCGCAGGTCGAGGACTTCGGCATCATCGCGGTCGAAGCCCAGGCGTGCGGGCTCCCGGTCGTCGCGACCCCAGCCGGGGGCGCGATCGAGACCGTGATCGAGGGTTCAACCGGCACGTTTGCTCGGGGCGACTCCGCCGATGCGCTGGCGTCCGCGGCGGAGGACAGGTGTCCCGCGCCGGACCGGCCGGAGATCCGCGCCAACGCCGAGCGATTCAGCGAGGAGCGGTTCGCCCGCGCGTTCGCCGGCGCGATCGGCGCGTTCACAAGGTCGCGCCGAGTCCGCTGAACTCCACCGGCCTCGAGGCCGCGAAGCGGGTGGCCACCACCAGGCCGATGTACAGCTCGTGGTCCGCCTCGAGATCGATGTGCCTTGAGACCTCGCAGTCGAGGACCAGCGCCGAGCCGGGCAGCACCGGTGCCCCGGTGGTAAGCCGGTCCGCCCCGAGCACGTCGAACTGATCCCCGTCGCGCGGCCGCGCGCTCTCGGCGAACTTCTTCTGAGCGAGCCGGTCGGTCGGCGCGATACTGCAGAGCGCGAACGCGCGGCTGTCGCGGATCAGCGGCACGATCCAGTGCCCCTTCCGGAGCGAGACCGAGATCAGCGGCGGCGTATCCGAGCACCCCGCAACCCACTTGACGATCACGCCGCTCCGCCGATTCTCGTGCTGAGCGGTCATGACGAACTTGCAACGCGGAATCGCGTCGAGCGCCAGCTCGGCATCACGAACCCCGATGTGCATACGGCGAGCCTCCCCTGGCAAGCCCCGCGAGCATGCGGCCGGAACCGGCCGCATCGATCTCAACCCCTGAAAGCCGACGCCCGCGGTCCCGACCGGGGCCGCGCAACCCTTGCGGACTGTACCGGGATTCTCTCCGCACAACTTGTCACCAATTTATCCACATCCGACGCCCAAATTGAGTTATCCAGGGCCACCAGGGGTGAAAGTGTTGCATTGTGTGGCAAAGTGGGTAGACTTCCCAGAGTTGGAGCCGATAGAAAGTGGGTCCTCGGGTTGGTGGCTGGGTTCTGCACCGGGGACGGGAAGGAAGCAAAGCGTGCTCTTCACCGGACATGCCGAGCTGACTATCGACCCGAAGCAGAGGCTGGCGGTACCGGCGAAGTACCGCTCGCAGTGGTCTGAGGAGCGGGACGGGACGGCGTGGTTTTGTGTGCCGTGGTCGGCGCGGCAGATTCGGCTGTACACGGAACGAACGTTCGAGACCCTCGCGGCGCAGCGGTCCAACTCGCTGACCCAGGACTCGGACGAAGCGGATTTGGACGCGGATTTGTTCGGGTTTGCCGAGAGGATCGAGTTGGACGGGGCCGGGAGACTGACGATCCCCAAGCTCCACTTGCAGATGACACAACTGGGCACCGAGGTCGTTGTGGTCGGTGCTCGCAACAGACTGGAGATCCGGGACCGACTGGCGTGGACTGCGACGATTCCTGAACGTTTTGCACGTCTACCTCAGTTGATCAATCGGGTCGAGACCAGAAAGGGACAGCAGCCAGGACCGGCTCTTCAGGGATGATCCGTTCCGCTGTCTCAGATTGTTCAACGGTGCGCAAGGCCGCGAGCCGTTGAACCCAGCCCCGACGCCCCCGAGAGGGGGTGGCTCTGAGGAGCGTTTCGGGACTTCCTACAGCACACGAAGTCGATCACGGCACGGACGGAACATGTTGACGCACGCCCCAACCGGGCATCGCGATCGCAAGGATGCGTGAGCGTGCACGGACGAGACAGGGCAGCCTGACGCGGCGGCGATGCGGAACACCTGATCGACACCACGTGCCCGGCCGAAGACCATCCGGCCGGGCGCATTCCAGGGGTCTCATCCCCGGGCTCACGCCCGCGGATGGGGCCTCGTCAGGAACACCACCGACGGCGGGGTTGCACCACCACCACCTCCCATCGAATACTCCGTCGTCACATTTCACCCCGCGAGAGCGGGGTGTTGTGTTTTTGCGGCAGGCACATTCCCGTGGCAACCACATTCCCGTGGCAGCCACATTCCTGTGGCTGGGTCTGCACGCGGCATCCTGCCGCGTGGTTGCATCGGCTGCGCATCGCGAAGCGCGGCTGGACGCCGCTTCGAGACTCAGCCGTCAGGAGACTGCTGCCACGCGGCTGGAAGCCGCTTTGAGACCCAGCCGTCGGGAGACGGCTGCCACGCCACGCGGCTGGAAGCCGCTTGGAGACCCAGCCGTCAGAGACGGCTGCCACGATGGCTGCCACTTCTACTTCCGATCCAAGAGTCGGTACCCGATCGCCTCCGTCACGTGGTGCAACTGCACCGTCTCCGCGCCCTCCACGTCGGCGATGGTTCGCGCCACCCTCCTGATCTTGTCGTACGCCCGCGCCGAGAGCCCCAGCTGGGTCATCGATTGTCCCAACACCGCGAGGGACGTCTCGTCCAGCCGCGCGTACGTGTCGAGTTGCCGCCCCGAGAGTCGGGAGTTGGTCGTCCCCGCGCCCTGCCTGGCGCTCTGTCGCTCGCGTGCGATCAACACCCGCTCCCGCATCGAGGCCGTCGATTCGCAACGCCCGCTCGACACGCCGCCCCTCGCGCCGCGCGAGAGTTCCTGCCACGGCACCGCCGGGGCCTCGATGTGGATGTCGATCCGGTCTAGCAGCGGGCCCGAGAGCTTCGACAAATACCTGTCCATCGCCATCTTCCCCACCTCCCCCACCGGCATGTCTCCCTTGGGGGTCGGGTTCATCGCGGCGATCAGCATCAGGCTCGCCGGGAAGCGCACGGCGCTG
>JBMOHX010000263.1:0-5755 GCA_049317625.1 Phycisphaerales bacterium | reverse complement strand
CCTGACCCTCAACTCCGGTACCACCGGCACCGTCAGCTTCGGCGGGAACGTCGGCGGCGCCGCCGACGGCGGAGTCGAACTCGGCTCGCTCGGGGTCACCGGTAACAGCCTGTTCACAGCTGCCACCACCGTCCGCACGGTCGGGAGCGCCGCGCTGGACGACATCACCTTCAACGGGAACGTCAACGGAGCCTTCGACCTGGCCTTCGTGGCGCTTGCCTCGGATCAGGCCCTGGGTGGCAACATCACGATAAACGGCGACGTCGGGAACTCGGGCGCGCCCATCTCGTTCGCCGCGACCGGCCAGAACATCTCCGTCCGCAACGTGACCACGACGCAGGGTCAGACCTACACCAACAACGCCTTCAACAACTCCGGAACGACGACCCTCACCGACACGGACGCGCAGGTCGCCCTCTCCGGCACCGCCCTCACGTTCAACGGCGATGTGGTGCTCGGCACCGACACCCTCGTCACCGGTACTTCGGCCACCTTCGCCCGCACGGTGAACTCGGACGGCACAGCCCGCTCGCTCACGGCCAACGTCCTGAACGCAACGACGTTCAACGGCGCGGTGGGCGGCAGCAGCGCCCTCAGCTCGCTCACGACCGACTCCTTCGGGACCAGCTCCATCGGCGCGGACGTGACCACCACGGGCGGTCAGAGCTTCGGGGACCCGGTGACGATGATCGGCAATGCGGTCTTCGCCGGTAACAACGTCTCCTTCGGTTCAACGATCAACTCGGACGCCACCCCGCGGTCCGTCACGGTGAACACCGCTGCTCTGGGAGCGACCACGTTCGCAGCCGCGATCGGCGGCACCGCCCCGCTCGCCTCGCTCACGACGAACGCGCTCGGCACGGTGTCGTTCGGCGGCGATGTGACCACCACTGGCGATCAGTCCTTCGCCGACGCGGCCACCACCTCCGGCGACCGCATCTTCACCGGCGCCAGCATCAACTTCGGCTCGACGCTCAACGGTGCGGGCACCCTGGCGGTGAACTCCGCGTCGAACGGTACCACCACATTCGGCGGCGTCGTCGGCGGAACCACTCCCTTCGCGAGCATCGAGACCAACAGCGACGGCACGGTCGTCTTCGGTGGCGATGTGTCAACCGTGGGCAGCCAGACCTTCCGCGACGCGGCACTCCTCAATACCGCCGCGGTGTTCACCGGAACGAGCCTGAGTTTCCAGTCGACGGTCGACTCGGGTGCCGCGCCAGGCTCCCTCACGGCCAACGTCTCTGGCGCGACGACATTCGGCGGTGCCGTCGGCGATGCCAGCTCACTGACGTCCCTGACCACCGATGCCCCCGGCACGACCTCCGTCGGTGCAAACGTGACCACCACCGGCAACCAGACTTTCAACGATCCGCTGTCGACGACCGCGGCCGCCACCTTCACCGGGCTCGATATCTCCGCAGCCTCCACCTTTACCCTCGGCGGCGCGGCGACCTTCGCCGGCAACGACGTCGCCTTCGGCTCGACGGTTGACTCCGACGGCACCGCGCGTTCTCTCGCGGTCAACACCAGCGGCTCCGGCGCGACCACTTTCGCGGGTCCGATCGGCGCGACCTCGCCGCTCTCCGCGGTCTCGACCGACGCGGACGGCACGGTCTCCTTCGCGGGCGATGTCACGACCACCGGCGACCAGTCGTTCGCCGACGCGGCGTCCGCGACCGGCAACCGCACCTTCAGCGGCACTAACATCGCCTTCGGTTCAACGCTCGACGGAGCGGGCGCGCTGACGGTCAACTCCGTGTCGAGCGGCATCACGACCTTCGGCGGGGCAGTGGGCGCGATCACTTCCTTCACGAGCATCACAACCAACGCCGACGGCTCGGTCCGGTTCGGCGGGAACGTGACCACAACCGGCGACCAGGCCTACGCCGACGCGGCCTCCACTACCGCCGCCGCGGTCTTTAGCGGCGGTGCCGTCGGCTTCGGCTCCACGCTGGGCCTCGGCGGCGATGCGACGGTGAACGCCACGAGCGCGACCTTCGGTTCGACCGTTGACTCGGGCGGGGCCTCGAGCTCGCTCACGGCCAACGTCTCTGGGGCAACCACGTTCGTTGGTGCGATCGGCGGAACCACCGCCCTGAACGACCTGACCACCGACGCGGCCGGTACGACGTCGATCGCCGGCAACGTGACGACCACGGGCGATCAGACCTACAACGACCCGATCGCGACGATCGGCGCGACGAACTTCAGCGGTGCCGCGATCTCGTTCAACAGCACGCTGGTGCTCGGCGGGGACGCGACATTCACGGGCACGGGCGCGACCTTCGCCTCCACGGTGAACTCGGACGCTCCGTCCACTCCGCGAGCGGTCACCGCGAACGTCTCGGGTGCCACCGTCTTCGGCAACGCGGTGGGCGGGACCAACGCTCTGGCTTCGCTTACGACCGACCAGCCGGGCACCGTCTCCTTCGCGGGTGACGTGACCACGTCAGGGGCCCAGTCCTACGCGGACGCGGCGACCACCACAGGCAACCGCATCTTCACGGGAACAAGCATCGGCTTCGGTTCCACGCTCGACGGTGCGGGCACGCTGTCTGTGATCTCCCTCTCGAACGGCACGACGACTTTCGGCGGTGCCGTCGGCGGGGTCACCCCGTTCGCGAGCATCGTGACCGACGCGGACGGCACGGTGCGGATCGGCGGGAACGTGACCACCACGGGCAACCAGACCTTCAACGAGGCCTTGACCTTGACGGGCGATGCGGTGCTCGCCGGTAACAACGTCTCCTTCGGCTCGACGATCAACTCGGACGGCACCGCGAGGTCGCTCGCCGTGAACTCGACGAACTCCGGTGCGACGACCTTCTCTGGCGCGCTCGGGAATACCTCCCCGCTCGCTTCGGTGTCGACCAACGCGGACGGCACGGTCTCCTTCGCTGGTGACGTGAACACCAGCGGTAACCAGGCCTTCAACGACACCGCGACGACGACGGGTAACCTCGCCTTCTCCGGCACCAACATCACATTCGGTTCGACCTTGGACGGCGCGGGCACGCTCGCCGTCAACTCCTCGTCGAACGGCGTCACGACCTTCGGCGGCACCGTCGGCGGGGTCAGTCCCTTCGCGAGCATCGTGACCGACGCGGACGGCACGGTGCAGATCGGCGGGAACGTGACCACCATCGGCAACCAGAACTTCAACGAGGCGATGGTCTTGACGGGCAACGCGTTGTTCAGCGGCGCGAACGTCCGCTTCGGCTCGACGATCAACTCAAATGGCACCGCGAGGTCGCTCGAGGTGCGTTCGACGAGCTCTGGTGCGACCACGTTCTCTGGCGCCCTCGGGAACACCTCCCCGCTCGCTTCGGTGACAACCAACGCGGACGGCACGGTCTCCTTCGCTGGTAACGTGACCACGACCGGTGACCAGTCCTTCTCCGACGCAGCCACGACGACCGGCAACCTCGCCTTCACAGGCGCCAACATCACCTTCGGTTCCACCTTGAATGGCGCGGGCACGCTCGCCGTGAACTCCTCCGCGAACGGCGTGACGGCCTTCGGCGGTACCGTTGGCGGGGTCACTCCGTTTGCGAGCATCGAGACCAACGCGGACGGCACGGTTTCCTTCGCTGGTGACGTGACCACCACGGGTAGCCAGTCGTACTCCGACGCCGCAACCACGACCGGCAACCGCGTCTTCTCCGGCACCGACGTCACATTCGGCTCAACGTTGAACGGCGCGGGCACGCTCGCCGTCAACGCGAGCGGCACCACAACCTTCGGCGGTGCCGTCGGCGGGGCGACTGCCTTCGCGAGCATCGCGACAGACGCGGCCGGCACGGTACGGATCGGCGGAGACGTGACCACCAGCGGCAACCAGTCCTACGGCGAAGCGATGACGGTGACCAGGTCGACCACCTTTGATTCGACCTCCGGATCGCTGTTCTTCGGTGGAAACGTGGCGGTGGCGGTGCCGGAGGGCCAGGTGATCGACCTCACCTTCAAGAGCGGTCTCACCTCGACCAACGCGGATTCAATCCCCTTCAAGTTCGGGGGGGACATCGGCGCCGATTCTGATTCGGCCAGACCCAGGTCGGTCACGTTCGCCAAGAACGGCGGCGGTCAGACCGGCGAGTCGGCGAGCATCGTTTTCGGGAGCTTTGGAACCAACGGCGTCCTCGCTCAGACGGCCGCGGCAGGAAACTCCGCAATCTACACCGGAAGCGGCGGATTCACAACCGACATCAATCAGGGCATCTACTTCGCACGCACCGGAACCTTCACCGTGAAGTCCACCGGCGGGGCAGTCAGGCTCGGGGATGTGTACTCGCTCGGCAATCTGACTGTGTCGGCCAAGAGGCTTGTGGTGCAGCTCCGTGACCCGACCCTTGTCGCAGTCGCCAGCCCGCACTGGACCGCGGCAGGGAACATCAACATCCTCAACGCCGACAGTCTGACGTTCCGCGGCACCGCGGGCGAGTCGTTCGATACCATTCCCTCGGGCCTCAAGTTTGACACCAGCGGACGCGCGCTCAACAGTAACCTCGGCAAGACCAAACTTGTCGAGCGCCGCATCATCAAGGAGCAGGCCGACACCCTGGTCTCCAACTTCAACACCCGACTTGCCGGGTCCTCCTTGAGCATTGATGTCTTGGGCTCTACACCAGAAAACGTCTCGACCGAAGTCGCCGCCTCTGCGGTCCGTGCCCAGAAGGACTCGGAAGTGCCGACCCTGGTGGGCGTCAGCCAGGGCGTCGTCCAGCGGCTGAACGCGCTCGGCCTCGAAGTCCGCGAGACCATGGAAGTCGAGGAGTTGATCTACCAGCTCGCCGGCCAAGCCCTTTACCTGGATGATGCTCGTAATCCCCGCGTCTACGCCACCGGGCGTGCGACCCCGGCGATCGCGATGGGGCGTGTTCCCAGCGCCGCCGCTCAGCAGGCGGTCGAGGCGTGGCGAAACGCGACCCTCATCGGTGATTTCACGGTGCAGGACATCCAGCCCTCGTTCAGCCAGGCTTGGGCCGACTACTCCGACACGCTCGCGGATGGTGAAGAGCCCACGGCCACGGGCTTCGCCAACTGGCTCTCTGGGCGTTGCGTCGCCGGGACTGCCACCGACGGCGAAAAGGTCATCATGGAGCTCATGCAGAACAGAGCCCCGTTCTACTTCCAGAAGCTGGACGAGATCGGTTTGGCGCCCAGCGAGACCCGCCGTCCCAAGAACATCCTCTTCAAGCAGGCCGCGCCGAGCAACATCACCGAGGCCGAGTTCGTCGAAATCATGAAGGCTCTCCAAAGCGCCCCCGCCGCTCCGCCCATCCCCGCTTCATCCCCCAGCCCCGCGCCCGCCGACGCGCCGGATTCCACACCCGTCCCCGAAACCACGGACGCCCGCTGATCTTCCAAGACCAACGTGCCCATCATCAACACCGAAAACCTCCTCAAGCCCCTCTCACCCGAGGTCCCCTGCGGCGAGAATCTGCGCTATAAGTTCAGCGATCTCGAGCGGCTCTCCGAAGGCAAGCCCGAGGACCAGTTCAACAACAAACCCGCCGAAGAACCAAACTGGCGAGAGGTCGCGGACAAAGCCAAGGAGTACTTCACCCGCGGCAAGCACCTCACGATCGCGACGATCCTCACGACCGCCGCGGTCAGGATCGACGGGTACCAGGGCCTGCGGGACGGAGTGAAGCTCATCCACGGTCTGTTGAAAGACCATTGGGACGGGATCTTCCCGCAGCTCGACGTCGAGGACAACGGGACCTGAGGGAAAGGGCGCCATCGACGATTG
>JBMOHX010000262.1:0-5755 GCA_049317625.1 Phycisphaerales bacterium | reverse complement strand
AACGGCGTCGTCTCCTACCAGTGGCGCAAGCGCAATCAGGCCGGCGAGTACATCCCCATCCCCGAGGGCTTCGACGGCCGCTTCTCCGGCACCACGACCCAGGTCCTCCACATCGAACCAACCGAATGCCGCGACGCCGGCCTGTACGACTGCCTCGCCAGCGACTCCTGCGGCTCCTTCCCCACGCGCCCGGCCACCATCATCGTCGACCCCATCGCCGACTACAACGACGACAACGGCATCGACTCCGATGACGTCATCGACTTCTTCGCCGACTGGGACCGCAGCCGTCCCGCGGCCGACCTCAACGCCGACGGCGGAGTCGATGGCGACGACACCATCTTCTTCTTCGCTCGGTGGGACATCGGCTGCTGAGCTGCGGATCTCGCCGCCTTTCCGCGCAGAAAGTCGCGACCGGTTTACAGATCTTTAATCACGCGGGCCACGCCGCGTACATCGCTGGCGTTTGGTGATGTTTCGCGGCCTTTCCGCGTGACTCTTGCGACCACGCACCGTTCAGAGTCCGGGCCTCGGCGCTGCCGGGCTCGAATCGACCACACCGTCGGTCTACGCTTCGCCCCGATCACACACCCGGCGGCCGATGCCGCCCTTAGGAGAGACAAGATGAAGAACGTTTCGATGACTGCGCTCGCGCTCTGCGCGATCGCCGGTATGGCCCAGGCCTCGGTCGTCTACACGACCATCGGCGGTGGCTATTCCCAGAACTTTGACTCCCTCACCACCGCCACCACCTCTCAGCCGTGGACCAACGACACCACGCTGACCGGGTGGAACCTCTTCCGCCGCACCGCCGCGGGCGACGCGACCCCCGTCGCGATCACCTCGTACACCGGTGGCGACGGCGGCACCAACGCGGGCTCGTTCTACTCCTTCGGCTCGGCCGGCTCGTCCGAGCGCGCCTTCGGCAGCACCGGCTCCGGTGGCACCTACTTCGGCTCTCCCGCTTCCGGCGTCGTCGGCGGCTGGATCGCCGTCGCCCTCGAGAACTCGACCGGCGCGGCCCTCAGCAGCTTCACCGTCGGCTTCAACGGCGAGCAGTGGCGCAACGGCGGCAACACCGCCGCTCAGCCCATGGTCCTCGAGTACGGCTTCGGCCTCTCGTTCAACAGCGTCGCCACCTGGACCGCTCCCGGCGCGAACTTCGACTGGTCCTCGGTTGTGAACGCCACCGCGGCCGCCGCGGTTGACGGCAACGCCGCTGGTCTCGTCGCCGGTCGTGGCGGCACGATCTCCAACGTCACCTGGAACCCCGGCGAGAACCTCTGGATCCGCTGGACCGAGCGCAACGACACCGGCAACGATCACGGCCTCGCGATCGACAACTTCTCCTTCTCGGCCATCCCCACCCCCGGCTCCCTCGCCCTCGCCGCGATGGGCCTCTTCGGCATGGCCCGTCGTCGCCGCGCCTGAGACGCACCTCGGTTTCATCACCAGTCTTCGCAACACCCACGGACCAGCGTCCGTGGGTTTTTCATTGACGCACGCCTCGCTCGTGGCGGGTGAACTACCCGCACAGGCGGGCCCAAACGAAAAGCGGCCCCGGCTTGAGTGCCGGGGCCGCTTGAGACAATCACATTCGTTGATGAACCTTCGCTCAGCGGCGGCGACGGCCCGCGGCCAGACCACCGAGGCCCAGCAGCGCGAGGCTGGACGGGGCCGGAACAATGTCACCGAAGGTCACGTCGTCGTACGCCACGAAGTTCGCGGTACCGCCGAACGAGACCGAGCGAGCCACGCCCGCGAAGGGAACGCCGACAAGGGTCCAGTTGCTGTACAGGCCGTTCGGATCGCCGCTCGAAGAGCCGTTGGGGAGCAGGTTCACGGAGCCGAGCAGGTTGCCCGTGGCGTTGAGACCGTCGTAGATCGAGATCGTGGCCGTGATGCCCGGGTTCGGGAGCGCGTAGTAGGTCGCGAAGCCGAAGTCGAAACCGGCCGGGACGTTCATCACCGCCGCGTCGGCGTTGAGGAAGATCAAGGTCGTCTGGCCGCTGGGCTCGTTGGCGGTGTTACCGCTGCCGCCCGCGTCAGAGTCGATGAGCCCGTACGAGTTGGGACGGAACTCCACGCCGTAGTTCGGGCCGCTGAAGCCCTGGGCGCTGGTGCCGCCGTTGTAGAACCCCTGGATGTCGTCCACGTTGCCCAGACCCTCGAAGGTCAGGGTGTAGACGTTGGCCCCGCCCGCGAACGCCATACCCGCGCTCAACGCGAGCGCACCAACAGCCGTCATCAAGTTTTTCATATGCTCTCTCCTCCACGAGCGAAATGCCCGTTGGTTTGTGATGCTAGCCGCTGCGGCGGCCGCTGAGTCAAGCAACACAAGTCGTAGTTCACCCCGCCTTGCTCGTTCTCTGGGTTATGGGGCCACGCGTATGCGCTTGCAAACAAGACCTTTACACACGCAGGACCTGCTCGCCACCTCATGTTCGAGGACCGCCCTCATCGCCCGCTACCCGGAACGTTCAATACACACTCCGCACATGCTCTTACGATGACTCATACAAAAATACCGCCGAGCCATGCGGCTCGGCGGTGGTGGAACTGGATTCCAATGCCTTCGAGGTGAACGCTCAGTGATCAGGCCGCTCGCACGCCCGCCTGGAAGTTGGCGACCATCTGTGCGTACGTAAGTTGCGCGTATCCCGAACTGCTCTCCGCCGAGGTGCCCGAGACGCCCCACGGGTTACGAACGGTGAAGACCGCCGCGCCGTTCGCATCCCGGCTCACCGCCGTCAGCGTGTACGCGTGGCCCCCCACCAGAGTTGCCGCGGAGCTGAACGTTCCGAAGGTCACGGCCTTTCCGGACGCCAGTGCCGATGACACCATCGTAAACAGCGCGGCGTCGCTCAGCCCGCTCAGCGCGAACGAACTCGAAGCAACCCCGAACGCCGTGTACACGTCCGCCATCCACCCGCCGCTGATCGACGCGTACGTATTCGCCCCCGTGCGGAAGTAGGCGTAGGCCTTCTCCATCACCGGCACCCACGCGCTCCCGCTCGCCCCCGGCTTCGCGAACCTGTAGTTCGTGCCGTTGCTCGTCGGCAGATCGTTCGACACCCGCACGTACGACTGGTTCGACCCCTGCGTGAACTGCACCACGTACGTCCCGTCACCCAGATCAACCGCCCGCTCCGCGATCATCGCCGGAGCGCTCGTCGCAAACCCGGCAAGTGACGCCAGGAAGTAGCAGTCGCCCACCGCGCCCTGATTGATGTCCGCGGCAGCCGGCCCCGAGCCCCACAGCGAACTCGTGACCTTCCGCGTCGACCCCGAGTCCGTCGGGTTCGCGAGCGATGCGCCCGCCGCCTTCGACACGTTCCCCGCCAGCGACGCGATGCTGTGCACCGTGCCCGACCCCGAGAACGAGTCCGTGCTATCGATCCACGCGCTCACGTTCGCCACCGAGCTCGTGATCGACGTCGTCCCGCCGCCCACCGATGTCACCGTCGTGCGGATCGAGACCGACGAGTCGATCGCGATCGCGTTTACACCGCCGCGGTCGTAAATGAACAGCGCGCCCGGCATCGAGACCTCCGAGAGCGTCGTCGATCCCGACATGATCCGCAGCGTCGCGCCCGATGCGCTCACGCGGATTGACGATGTTCCTCCAGTCAGCGTCACTACCATCTCGTTCCCGTACCGCGTCGTCACCGTCACGGAGCCGTTTGATGGCGTGGGAGTGGGTGTGGGCGTCGGAGTCGGCGCGGGCGGAACCACCGGCACCGCATCAACACGCACCGCCGCGCTAATCGCCGCTGATGCACCGCCCTGGAAGGTCTGCACGCGATACCAGCATTGGCGGGCGCTGTCCGACGAAGAATCCGTGAACGACTTGCCCGTCGATCCGGCGACCGTGCCGATCTGCGCAAACGCCGTCCCGTCGAACGAACGCAGCACGCGATACGAAACGTCAGCGCTGTTCGAGTCGGTCCAGGCCAGCGCAACGTTCCCCGACCCGCGCGTCGCGGTCGGAGTACCCGTCGCCCGGATGATCGCCGTGACCTTGATACCCGCCGTCGCGCCGGACGGCACGCCCGAGCCGTTCGCCACAACCCGGTACACGTACGTCGCTCCCCCGGAGATCGCGGAGTCCGTGTATGAAACCACCGTCTTTCCGACCGTCGAAAGCGTGACGAACTCCCCGCTCCCTGTCGCCCGCTGCACCGCGTACGACGCCACCGACGCGTCCCCCTTGGACCAACTGATCACGTGCGAGGTCGCCGAAACCGATACGCCGATCGTCGTCGGCGCCGCCACCGGCACGCCGACCGAAACCGCCGCCGACGCCACGGACGTCACCGCGCCGCTCACGGCTTGGATGCGGTACGCGTACACCGTACCCTTTGACACCGCGGAGTCGGTGAAACTCGATGTGCTCGCCCCGCTGAGCTTGACCAGCGTGCTCCAGGCACCGCCCGCCACGGACCGCGATATCACATATCCCGTCGCGCTCGAATCCTGCCCCTGCCACTGGAGCTGCACCACCGAAGGCGTCAGCATCGACGCCCTCAGGTTCGTCGGAGCCGCCATCGGCGTCGTCGCGGTCACCGTCGCCGACGGTGCCGACCTCACCGTGGCGTTCACCGCCACAACCTGGTACCGGTACTGCTTGTTCGGGGACACGGTCGTATCCGCAAACGTGAGCGTCGAGCCGCTGCCCACGCTCCCCACTTCGGCGAACGCCCCGCTCGCGGGTGCCCGCATCACCTTGTACCCAGTCGCGCCGCTCACCGCGGCCCCCCACCGGACGTTCACGCTCTGCGGCCCCGCCACCGTCACCGCAACCCCCGTCGGCGCGGCGAGCACCACCTCCGCGTAGACCACCGGCCCCGCGGCCATCATCGCCCGCTGCTCCATCTCCCCAAACATGTCCGCCCCGGGCCCCGACAGACGGAGCACACGATTCCAAAACCCGTCCGGACACTTGCTGGTTGATTCAGGCACGCGGTAGTCCTCCCGCCTCCAGTCTCCGATTCGCCCTGCGGAACGCGAACGCAAACCGCTTCCGCCGTTGCTGTTGCGGCTGTTATCACCCCCTCCAGACCGAACCCGCCGCCGACACTCTCCGCCTGCGGTGCGTTGCCTCCCGCGAACCATCCGAGTATCTTCCACCATGCCCCTCATCCTCGACGGCCAACCCCTGTCCATACAAGACCTCCTCGGAGTCGCCCGGGACAACACCCCCGTCGCCGTCGGTCCGCGGGCCATGGCGCTCATGTCCGCCTCGCGCGCCGTCGTCGAAGCCGCGCTCGGCGACGGACTCCCCCACTACGGGATCAACACCGGCTTCGGCTCCCTCTCGCGCCAACGCATCGCCCCGCAGGATCTCCGGACGCTTCAGCGAAACCTCGTCCGCTCCCACGCCGCGGGCGTCGGTGCCCCGCTGCCAGCCGACGTCGTCCGCGGCACCATGCTCCTCCTCGCCGCCTCGCTCTGCCGGGGCCACTCCGGCGCACGCCCGCTGCTCGCCGAGTCACTCGTCGCGATGCTCAACGCTGATATCACCCCCGTCGTCCCCGAAACCGGCTCGGTCGGTGCCTCCGGCGACCTCGCACCGCTCTCGCACATCGCGCTCGCGCTGATCGGCGAGGGTGAAGTTGATCACGCGGGCCGCCGCACCACCGCCGCCGCCGCCCTCGCCGCGCACGCCATCACCCCCGTCGTGCTCGAGGCCAAAGAAGGCCTCGCGCTCATCAACGGCACCCACCTCATGGCGACGCTCGGCGCGCTCGCGTGC
>JBMOHX010000261.1:0-5764 GCA_049317625.1 Phycisphaerales bacterium | reverse complement strand
CGATGCTCAGGTTGTTCCGGTCGCAGTACGCGACGATCGGTTCGCCCTTGACGAGTTCCATCACGAAGAAGGGGCGGCCCGTGTTGGTCGCGCCCGCGTCGAGCACGCGTGCGATGTTGGGGTGGTCCATCATCGCCAGGGCCTGGCGTTCCTGCTCGAAGCGGGCGACGACGTGACGCGTGTCCATACCGAGCTTGATGATCTTGAGCGCGACCCTGCGGACGACCGGCCGTTCCTGCTCGGCCATGAAGACCGATCCGAAGCCGCCCTCGCCGATGAGTTGCAGGATCTTGTAGGGACCGATGTGGGTGCCGGGGCCTTCACGCAGCGGTGCGGTAAGGGTGCTCGCCGCGGAGGACGAATCTGCGGCGGGCACATCCACCGTCGGCGAGGCCATGAACCCGCCGGCCTCGAGTTCGGCGCGGAGCAGCGCCTCGACCTCGGCCCGCAGGGTTGCGTTGACGCCGCATTCGCGATCCAACGCAGCCTGCTGGTCCGCGTGGGGCAGGTCGGCGACTTCCATGAAGACGCGGCGGGCCTGTTGTCTGGTGTCGTCGGCCATGCTCTTGCCTCACGCGCCTTCACTGAGCCCGCGGAAGAGAACCGCGCGGGCGTAGGTCCACAGTCTTGCCGCGGTTCGTTCGGAGATTCCAAGGGACTCCGCGGCCTGTTCGACACTCAACCCCGCGTAGAACCGCAGCCGCACGACGGCGGCGGCCTCGGGGTCTTCCGCCTCCAAGCGTGCAACTGCCGCGTCGACTGCCAAGATCTGTTCGGAATCTGCGCTCGCGAGGGAATCGACGTCGGGGAGTTCGTGGAGCTGGTGGTGCCGACCGCCCCGGCGCGCTCGTGCGCGGGCGTGGTCGATGAGGATGCGTCGCATGGACTCGGCCGCGGCGGCGTAGAAGTGCCCGCGGCCGGCCCAGGGGACGTGGCGCGGTCCGACGAGTTTCAAGTAGGCCTCGTGGACGAGAACGGTGGCGGAAAGGGTGTGACCGGGCGCTTCGCTGGCGATGTCGAGCTGGGCTTCCTTGCGGAGCTGGTCGTAGACGAGGGGGAGGAGGCGGTCGGCGGCGGCCTTGTCTCCACCAGCCGCGGCGTTCATGAGTACGGTGGCGTCTTCGCGGGGTGGGGAGGGGGACATGGGGGGATGGTATTGTGGGCCGAAGGAAAGCGCAGTTGCACGATCAGGCTCACAGATCTCGGCAGATCCTCGAGAGTCGCTGCTCGCAGGGCGAGTGTCCCCCCGGGTAACGAGCACCGCTTTCGCGGTGCCGGAGCACATCGTTCGTCATTCCGGGGGTGCGTCGCAGAGCCGACGCACCGCCCGGCTACTCGCGTCGCACGCCTTCGGCGTGAAGCGAGACAGGTTTCTGAGTTTGTGATGCCTTCGAAGCGGCGCATTGCAGTAGACCGCATCACAACCCCCACACCGCTCCCACCGGCATCGCGGCCATTTGCTTGTCGAAGGGGATGATCTCGGCACCATCGTGGAGGATGATGCCGCGGTGGAACTTGGGGCCGGCGGCTTCTTGGAGGGCGCGGAGGCCTTTGAAGTCATCGTTGGTGACGGTGGCGGCGGATTTGATTTCGATCCCGACGAGTCGGCCCGCGGGGTCTTCGAGGACGAGGTCGACTTCGCGGCCGTTGGTGGTTCGGAAGTGGTGGAGCGTGGTGCGCGTTCGGCTCCAGCCGGACTGCTTGAGCAGCTCC
The DNA here is from genome assembly GCA_049317625.1 of Phycisphaerales bacterium. Lineage (GTDB taxonomy): Bacteria > Planctomycetota > Phycisphaerae > Phycisphaerales > UBA1924 > JBEIUO01. The sequence continues at coordinate 4,051 of JBMOHX010000261.1, read as the reverse complement.
ATGGCGACGAAGTTCTCGAGCAGCGTGCCCTTGGCGTGGCCGTCGGCCGCGAGGCGGGCTTTGTCGGCGCCGAGCAGGTGGCAGGCGAGGCCGGTGTCGGCGAGCATGATCTTGGGAGACTTGGAAAGGCGAAGGCCTTGGTTGCTTGACCACGCGGGGATGGACACGACGAGGAACGTGGCTTCGAGGAGGGCGAAGTAGCGCTTGAGTGTTGTCTGCGGCAGCGAGAGGCTGCGGGCGAGATCGGAGAAGTTCAAGAGGCCGCTGGTGCGGGATGCCAGAAGCGAGAGGAGTCTGGGGAGGTCGGACAGGCCCTCGATGTTCGAGAGGTCGCGGACGTCGCGCTGGAGGATGGTGGTGATGTAGGAGGCGTACCAGGCCGATCGCCGGGCGTCGTCCTTGCGGCTGAGGGGTTCGGGGTAGCCGCCGCGGAGGATCCGGGTCAGGAGGTCGGGTGAGGACTTGGCGAGGCGGGTGATCGCGGGGAGTTTGGGCGCGAAGACCGCGTCGATGAACTTCTCGGGGTGCGCGTCGATCTCTCCCTGAGAGAGCGGCCAGAGGGTGATGATCTCGATGCGGCCCGCGAGTGACTCGGACAACTTCGGGAGGAGAAGGACGTTGGCGGAGCCGGTGAGGAGGAAGCGACCGGGCTTGCGGTTCCTGTCGACATCGGCCTTGATGGCGCGGAAGAGATCGGCGGCCCGTTGGACCTCGTCGATGACAATGGGGCCTTCGAGCGAGGCCAGAAAGCCGGTCGGGTCTGAGGTGGCCGCGGCGAGGGTGGTGGCGTCGTCGAGCGTCAGGTAGCGGCGCGGCTGTGAGTGGTGGGCGACGGAGCGGGCGAGGGTTGTCTTGCCGGTCTGGCGGGCGCCGTGGATCAGGACGACGGGGGTATCGGCGAGGGCCGCGCGCAGTTGCGGCTCGATGTTGCGGCTGAGCATGGTTGATTATCGGCCAAGAGGTGGTTGAAAATCAACCACCAAGTGGTTGAAAATCAGCCACCTGCCGGCGGCGCCGGGGTGGGTGGATTGACTCTCGGGTTGCTCAGCAGCCGGGAACTCCGGCTCCGCTCGCGTCCCACGATCCGAAGAAAATGATCACGTCGTCGCCGTCGGTGCCTCCGGAGAAGTCCGCGTCCGCGCACGGGCGGCCCGCGTCCCAGTCGGCGAAGAAGGCGATGACGTCGTCGCCGTCGATGCCGCCGTCGTTGTTGAAATCGGCGTAGCAGCCGTCCATGTGCCAGATGCAGGGCACAAAGCACGAGCGCTCGCGGTAGATCGCGAGCCTCGAGGTCCCCGAGCTGACGAAGGATGTCGAGAGTGAGTCCGCGAGATTACCCGGGCCGTTCTCCAGCCCGACCGTCGCGTCACCCGCGGCGAAGGAGGAGATCGTGAGGTAGTTGAAGCGCACAGACCCGTCCGTCCGGATCTCGACCTGAAAGGTGTTGGAGTCGTTTTGATTGAACTGCGGGACATGGTCCCACTGCACGATGAAGCGCGGATTGCTACCGCCGGGATCGATGGCCTGGTAGTACACGTGCCCGCCCGCGGCGGGGTTGAAATCGTCCCAGAGGGCGTAGATCGCGTTGTTCGGTGCCGCGGGGTTGGGGATCGCGGTGTTGTTCCACTCGTTCGAGCCAGTACCGAATGAGATCATTCCGTTGGAGCTGATGAAGACCTCGCTGTAGAGGTAGCCGTAGAAGGAGGTGACAAATCCCAGCGGCACCTGCACGACCTGATCATCGCCCGTGGGTCCGATCGAGCCCGTCGGCGCGATGTCCAGGAAACGGAAGCTTGTGCCCGTGATGACGTACTCGTCGACGTCTTGGCAGGGCGTGTCCGATCCCTGGAATGTTCCGCCCGAGAGCTGGCACTGGGATTGGAGCATGACGGAGCAGGCGCCGTTGATGCAGCACGCGCCCGGGGCACCGTCGACGATTTGGTATCCGGCGGTGGTGCTGGTGGATCGATCGCGTTCGTCGTACACGGAGACAAACAGCGTGGCGTTCACGAGCGGGGCGCTGGGATCGATCGTCAGGGTGGCCGCGAAGTTGAGGTCTGAGGCGACGGTGTCGGGGAAGACGCCGTCGTCGCGGAACTCGGCGATTCCCGCGACGGTCGAGGGCTCCGAAGAAGAGGCGACGCACGCGTAACTGGTGCTGGGCGGGTTGGTGCCGGGGGTCACCTGAGCGCGGATGATGGCCTGCTCGCCTGGGGCGATCTGCGCGGGCGTGATCGTGGCGACCACGGAGGGCGAGGTGGTGGGGGCATAGTCCAGGATCAATGCCCAACCGAGAAGCAACCCAACATCCTGCGCGGCGTCGTCGTCGATCAAGAGCGTCCATTCGCCGAAGGGCAGGCGTCCGTTGAGCGCACCGAGATTGGCGAGGGGCGTCGGCGGGAGCGGGATCGTGCCGATCCATTCGATCGGACCGCCCTCCGGTCGGAAGCTCCCCGTCATCGGCGCGACCGCGGTAAGCACCGACGCCGCGGCCTGGTCATCGAATCTCGTTCCGAGCATGTTGGCACCCGAACCGCCGACATCGCTGCACAGGTGCAGGTAGTCGAGATGGCCCGGCGGGATCAGCACGATGTCCAAGTCCGCGTCGTACGTGTGAGTGATGTACAGCTCCACGTTCACGTCTATGAGAGCACGAACTGGTTGGCTGCAGAAGAGGGTCGCGGCCGCGGTCACCGCGTCGGTGATGGGCACGTTGATCTCGCCGGAGGAGAGCACCTCCTGTGCCGAGGCAGGAACGGCCATTGCCGCGGCGATCGCGGTGATCAGGGCTGAACGGAGTTTCATTCGGAGCATCTCCCTCTCTGCTGAAAGCCAGCGGACACCACGCCCGGGCACAAGGAATGATCCGATCCTAGCGTGAGAGGGTGAAAACGCGAGAACTACAGCGGGATTGACGGGCCAAAGGTCCGGTGCTTGGTCCGAGATCTCGTGAGGTGGGGGTTGCTTGGAACGGCGGGAGCGGCCGTGCAGCAAGCCTGAGCACAATCAGTTCACACGACAACTCGAGGCCGGGTTGTCGTGCCACCCTTGGGTGTTACGCCCCCGCGTACAGCTTCTCGTAGCGCTCGATGAGGGCCTGTTCGTCGAAGGTGCGCATGACGTAGGGCTTGCCCTTCGCGCTCATCTCGGCGCGGAGGTCGGGGTTCTCGATCAGGCGCTGGATCTCGTTGGCGAAGGCGGTTTCGGTGCCCTCGACGATGGAGGACGCGCCGCTCTCGATGAGTTCGGGCCAGATGTCGACACCCTTGGTCGTGATGACCGGTGTCCCGCTGGCGAGGGCTTCGGGGAAGACGAAGCCGAAGTTCTCCTGGCTCGTGGGGAGCGCGAAGAGGTCGCAGGCCTGGTAGAGGCTCACCTTGAGTGCGCCGCCGACGTGGCCGGTGAACTCGATGCGGTCGTCGACGTGGAGCTCGATGGTCAGTCGCTGCATCTGCGCGACGTAGCCGGCGTCGCCGGTGCCCGCGATGGCGAAGACGCACTCCACGCCGCGGCGTTTGAGCTCGCCCGCGGCACGGATGAGGATCTCCACACCCTTCTTGTAGTGGACGCGCGAGAGGAAGAGGATGCTGGGCTGGTTTCGGCGGAGGATCTCGAACTTGGCGCGGGCTTGATCGGGGCCCGGGGGGTTGCGGTAGGGGTTGAGGTCGAGGAGGTTGGGGATCACGACCCCGCGCCCGCCGGGGAACCACTTCTTCGCTTGGTCGAACTCCGCCTGCGCGGTGCAGTGGACGGCCGCGGCGTGTTCGAGGTGCGAGCGACCGCCGAGGGCGAGGAAGACCTTCTTGCGGCCGGCCTTCTGCTCCATGGACCAGTCGTCGAGCATGCCGCGGAGGGAGATGAAGTACGGCTTCTTCATCGCGCGGGACTGGGCGGCGAGTTGGAGGTTGTCGGTCTTCCACATGCCGTGGACGTGGGCAACGTCGGAGTTCGCGAGGGCCTGCTTGACGATGGCGAGCTGTTCGCTGGTGAAGCGGCCCAAGAGACCTTTGCCGGGAGGGAGCCTGACGGTGGTCACCTTCCCTGCCGCGGC
>JBMOHX010000260.1:0-5766 GCA_049317625.1 Phycisphaerales bacterium | reverse complement strand
CGCCGCGACGACAGTCGCTGCTCGCGCCCGGTTCATGCGGTTCCCTTAGGCGATTGCTCGCTCGCATCCGGATCGACCGGGACGATCTGCCCGAGCTGCTCCATCGCTTCCGCGATCATCTGCTCGTCCAGACCCGGATCGATCACTTCGATCGGCGGCTGCTCGAGCGAAGCGCCCTTCGGGAGCACCATCATCGACGACGCCTTCGCCGACAGGCACCGCAGCGCCCGCCTCCTCACCAGCAGCAACGCGAGCAAGTAGCGGAAGCCCAGCTGCCGCGGCTCAGTCGCCGCGCCCAGCTCCTCGAACAACTCGAGCAGTTCGGGGTCGCTCAGCAACTGCGGTTTCTTGGTCTCTCCGGGCTGATACTGCGTCCGCCAGAGTCCAAAGAGCACGAACGGAGCACCCGGCCGCGCGCCGTGATCCCAGGCCTCGGTCGCATAATCCAGCCGTTCAAAGACGCCCGAGCCCGCGCGCTCGCACAGCGTCGCCACGACGGTCTCCCCCGCGCGGAGCTCCCGCCCCGTCGCCGCGCAAGTCCCGGGTGATCGCGAAATGCTGTAACTCGAAGGGGCAAACGCCATGTCGCGAGTGTAGGTGGAAGCCGGGCGATCCGGTTCAACAACTGACGCGGAAACTCCGCTGCGGCGTGCCTCCCTCACCGACTTCAAAAGTCATGGTCTTGCCGCACTTCCCGCACCGCGCCGTGTAGGAGTCGCCCCCGACGGAACGGAACACCAGCTGGTACAGCCCCGCGCAGTCAAACCACACCTGGATCGAAGGCCGACCCCGGGGTGACGGTGGGTTCCTCGCGGGAGGTTCCGTGATGTCGAGCCGGCTGGGCTGATCCATCGCTGCTGACTTGATCGGCACGCGGCGGCCGCGCCTTGGAAAATGAGCAGAACCCAAACACACGCCGACAATCACAACAGCTTGCAAACGCAAGTTGAAGGGAGGACCGGGCCAACGTAGAGTCCACCCTGTAGTCCGGACGCCCGAAACGCCGAAGAAGTCGGGTTGTCCGGTGGTGGACCAAGAAGGAACCTCGTTCCCGATCATGTTGGCTGCGCCACTTACCGTTCTCGCCGACCCACCACCTCCCCCCACCGCCATCGGTCTCATCGCTGGCGGCGGGCGTTTGCCGATCATCATCGCGCAATCGCTCCGCGACGCCGGCCACGCGGTGCACGGTCTGGGTCTCGCCAATCAGTTCGAGCCCGAACTCCCGCCCCTTTGCAGCACCTTCCGCGAAGTCGGCGTCCTCCGCGTCGGAAGCTGGGGCCGCATCCTCAGCCGCCTCGGCGTCCGGCACGCGATCATGGTCGGCAAGGTCGACAAGGCCAAGCTGATGCACGACCCCCTCCGGGTCCTGCGAAACGTGCCCGACCTGCGGACCGTCATCAACTGGTACAAGCACCTCCGGCAGGACAAACGCTCCGCCGCCGTCCTCACCGTCGTCGCCAACGAACTCGACAAGTGCGGAGTCACACTCTTGGATTCGACCGCCCCCATCCCCAAGGAACTCGCCTCCGACGGCGTGATGACCCGGCGGCAGCCCACCGCAGCGCAGCGCGCCGACATCGAGTTCGCTTGGCCGCTCCTCGCCCAGACCCTCAGGCTCGACATCGGTCAGGCCATCGCCGTCCGTGAACGCGACGTCATCGCCGTCGAAGCCGTCGAAGGCACCGACCGCATGATCGAGCGCGCCGGCCAGCTCTGCCGCAGCCGCGGCTGGACCCTTTGCAAAGGCGCCCGCGCCGGCCACGACCGCCGCGCCGACGTTCCCACCGTCGGCATCAACACCATCAAACACCTCCAGCAGCACGGCGCAGGGTGCATCGCCCTCGCCGCCGGCGACGTCATCATGCTCGACAAACAGAAGATGATCGACCTCGCCGACGAAGCCGGCATCGCGATCGTCGGCGTCCCCGCGGCCCACAGCGCCGGACTCCTGTGAGCGATCTCATCTTCGTCGGCCGCGGCGGCCTCAAGCTCCGCCACGCGCTCGATACCTTCGCCGTCGACCCGCGCGACTTCGTCTGCGTCGACCTCGGCTGCTCCACCGGCGGCTTCACCGACTGCCTCCTCCAGGCCGGCGCCGCGAAAGTCTTCGCCGTCGACACCGCCTATGGCCAGCTCGCGTGGAAGCTGCGCAAGGACCCCCGCGTCGTCGTCTGCGAGCGCAGCAACGGTCTCCACCTCGCGCCGAAGGAACCCGTCGACCTCACCGTCGCCGACATGGGCTGGACCCCGCAGCGCCTCCTCATCCCCGCGGCCGTCAAGTGGCTCAAGCCCGGCGGCGCGATCATCTCACTCATCAAACCACACTACGAACTCAAAGAAGCCGGCCGCGCCGAACTCCCCCGCGGCGGCGTGCTCGACCCGGCCGACGCCGAGAAGATCACCAACGACATCGTCGCCAAGCTCCCGCAATGGGGCGTGGTGGTCAAGGGCCTTACCCGCTCACCCCTCCTCGGCGGCGAGCACAAGGGCAAGGGAACGGGCAACGCCGAGTGGCTGGTGTGGGCGCAGGCAAACTGACCGCGACCCAGCGCTTCGAAACGACCTCCGTCTCAGTGCACCCGCCCACGCCGCGAGTACTGCGCCGCACGCAACGCGCCGGCGCGAATATCCGCCGCCGCCGTGTCCGTCGCGACGTCAATCACGCCCGGCATGAACAAGAAGCCCGACCCCGCGAGGTTCCCGAGGATCTGCTTCCGCTGCGCCAACTCGTTGAACTCCCGCGGCACACCCGAGATCGGGTCATTCACGACCAGCGCGTTCCCCGCGCCGTCGCCGCGGAGGAACCCCGAGAGCTGCGCCACCTCGCCCGCACGCCGGGGCGCGATGTGCACGAACCCCGCGCCCAGGCCCGTCACCGACCCCACCGAATCCGTCCCCGTCTCCCGATGATGACACCCGTTGCACGAGATCAGCGCCATCGCGCTCCGGAGCACCGGCTCTGCACCCGGCGCATCCCACACGAAACCCGGCGGCAGGTCCGACCCGCCTGCGCGGAACGGAACATCCTGGTACCGAAGCGGGACGTCGAAGCCCACATCCGGGCCCGTATTGATGAACGACGCGAGCAGGTCTGTCCCGTTGAAGACGTTCGCGGGCGTCGCCTTCGAGTCCGTCGGCAACAGCTCGTCGCCGTTGATCGTGAACTCGCGGAACTGCCAGATCCCCGTCAACGCGCCCTCGCCCGTGCGGATCTGCTTCAGCACGGTGAGCTGATCCGTGACGCTCTTCAGCGCCGCGTTGTAGTCGCTTCCAAACGCCAGCCCGCCCAGCGCGTGCCACTGGTTCGCCCAGCTCGACACCTCGAAGAAGTTCGACGCCGGCTGCGCGTACTCGAAGATCACCGTGAACGGCAGCGGCTCCGCGTTCGCGTCCGTCACGCCAAAGACAAATCGCCCCTCACCCGCGCTCGTCACGTCCCCGCCGTACCCGCCCGTCGGATCCACCGCGGCAAGGTCGGTGCGGTTCACGATCGCCAGCAAGCGGAAGGGTGCCGCGTCCCAGTCAATATCCCACACCTCGTCCGGGATCCCGGCCTGCCCGCTCCGCGCCTTCCAGGGCTCGATGACCGTGTCGCGGATCGCGGCCCTCGCCGCGAGCGTTTGCTCGTTGACAACCTGGTCCGTCTCCCACGTCGCAAGCCACTTCTTGAGCGCTGCTTGTGCAGCCGCGTCGTCAGTAAACAAGTTCCTGAACCTGCGGCCGAACGTCCAAGCGCCGTTGTTCCCATTGGCAAGCTCGGACTCGACGACCGACAGGTCGCGGATCATCAACTCCTTGTCGACATCCACCTCGCGAACCGGAGGGGGAGGAGGCGGAGGAGGCGGAATCAGGTCCTTCACGGGGATCTTGGGGAGCGTGACGCGGAACGACTTTGTACCGTCGGTGAGCATCACCACGCAGCTGACCTTCGACTTGGCGTCCCACGTCCCCGGCCCTCCGGAAACCGCGAACGCCTGATCGGAGGTCGCAACCAGCGTCGCGCCGCCCACTTCAACTCCGGTCGTCGTCGTGAACGGAATCGCCATCCGACCGTCGGCCGAGGACACCGGATCGATCGCCGGATCCCAGAGCTCGTTCTGCCGCCCCGCCTTCCGCGTAAACGTTGCGCTCACCACCGACAGGCTCGGCACCGTCTGCCCGCGCTTCGCCGGTGCCAGCGTCACCGCTCCCGACAGCGCAGCGCTCGAATCGAACGCCGCAATCGCGACGAGGTCGGAGTTAAACGGCCTGCGCACCAGGCTCGCCGAAACCTTTACCGACTGCCGCCCCACTTTGATCGTCTTGGTGTTCGAACTCCCCGACGGCAGCAGCCCGATCGGTCCGCGCCACCGCGGCCGTTCCTGCTGCTGCTGCGCGAGCGAAGGATGGGCAGCACCGAGCGAGGCCAGAGCAACAAGCAGAGCAACACGCTTCATTCAAGGTCTCCCGAAAGGACCGCGACTCACCCCTGATCTCATCAACGTATCGGCAGTTCAACCTCGCAACAAGGGTTTTGGCCCCAGTCGTTACACATATCCACCCTGGAATCCGGGTGTCTTATCGCATCGGGGCCATCGACGCCGGTTCCCCAACAGAAAAGAGCTCCCCGTTCGGGGAGCTCTCGTCGAGTCATTGGTACCGCGCCTTGCCGCCGCGATCCGGAGTCGAAATCAGACCGGCGCGACGCCCGCCTTCTGCTCTTCGATCAGCACAGCCTTGCGGCTCAGCTTGATGCGGCCCTGGTCGTCAATGTTGATCACCTTCACGCGAACCGTGTCGCCGATCTTCACCACGTCCGCCACGCTCTTCACGTAGCCCTCGGCCAGCTCCGAGATGTGGCACATGCCGTCGGTCCCCGGCGCGAGCTCGATGAACGCGCCGAAGTCCTTCGTGCTCACCACGCGTCCGCTGAACACCGTGCCAACCTTGATCTCAGAGCACATCGCCTCGATCTCGGCCTGGGCCCCGGCGATCGTCGCGGCGTTCGTGCCCGCGAGCTGCACCGTGCCGTCGTCCTCGACGTCGATCGTGACGCCGTACTTGTCCTGCAGGCCGCGGATCATCTTGCCGCCCGGCCCGATCAGCTTGCCAATCTTCTCCGGATCGATCTTGAGCGTAATCAGTCGAGGAGCCAGCGGGCTGATCTCAGCACGGGGCGCCGCAATGATCTTCTCCATGGTCTCGATGATGTCGAGACGACCTTCCTTCGCCTGCTGGAAGATCCGCTCGATCTGCTCGATGTTCAGGCCGCGGGTCTTCAGGTCGAGCTGGATGCCCGTGATCCCGTCACGCGTGCCCGAGACCTTGAAGTCCATGTCGCCGAAGAAGTCCTCTTCGCCGATGATGTCCGTCACGAACAGCTCGTTCTGGTCGTTGTCGTCCGCGAAGCGGCCGACGCTGATGCCCGCGCACGTCGCCCGAATAGGCACGCCCGCGTCCATCATCGCCAGGCATCCGCCGCACACGCTCGCCATCGACGACGAGCCGTTGCTCTCGGTGATGTCGCTCACCACGCGGATCGTGTACGGGAAGTCCTCCGGGCTCGGGAGGATCGCCAGCAGGCTGCGCTCGGCGAGCGCGCCGTGGCCGATCTCGCGACGGCCGGGGGCCATGATGCGCTTGGCCTCACCCGTCGAGAACGGCGGGAAGTTGTAGTGCAGCGTGAACTTCTTGCTGTACTCGGGCAGCAGCCCGTCGATGATCTGCTCGTCCTTGCCGGTACCAAGCGTCACCGAGCAGATGCTCTGCGTCTCGCCGCGCTGG
>JBMOHX010000259.1:0-5771 GCA_049317625.1 Phycisphaerales bacterium | reverse complement strand
CGATCGTGATGAGCGGGCGCATCGCCGGGCGCACGCACCCGACGCGCTGCGGGGGGTGCGGACGGGGGCTCGCCGCGCTCGTGAGTCCTCGTTGTCCGCACTGCGGGAGAACCCTATGAACCGGCGGATGCTCAGGTGCTTCTGGCCGGCCGCGGTTGTGCTCGCGGTCGCCTTCGCGTTGCTGCACCCCGCGGGCGACTGGGCCCGATCGGTGATCGAACGCACCGCAAGGTCCGGGGGCGCGAAGACGATGCTCTCATCTCAGGTCTTCTTTGTTGGGCCAAACGGACCCTTCTTCGGCGAGGGAGCCTCGGTCCGCTTCTGGAACTTTGCGTGGACGCATGTGCGCTGGGCCGTTCCGACGTTCGGCGCACTCGGCGCGGCGACCTGCACCTTCGCGCTCTGCTCCGGCCGCCTGGGTCACTTCGCGACCTTCTCACCTCGCGGTCCGACGCGCTGCGGACGCTGCGGGTACGCGCTGAGCGGGTTGCGCGAACCCGTGTGCCCCGAGTGCGGCACGCGCATCTAGCGCTGGGCCCGGTCCCACCACGAGGTGCTGACCGCGGCCCGCGCGGGCGAGGTCTGCCACGGGAACGACGGCCGGGGCCATGTCGTCCGACGCAGCGCCGCATCGATGCGCTCCACGCCGATGCGGACGGTGCCGTCGGCCTCGATCGCGCTCGAAGGGATGGTGAGCTTGAAGCTCCATCGATCCGGCGAAGCAGCGACCTCGATCGAGTCCGCGCTCGCGAGTTCGCCCGTGAGCAGTTCGTTGGTGAGTTCGCCGGCCACGGTCACCTTCAGCACTGCCTTGGGTCGTTCAGGTGGGCCCAGGTGAATACGAACACACTCGTTGGCCTCCGCTCCCACGGTCGGTGCCCGACGGCACTGCACGTAGAGCTCCCAGCGTCCAGGCACTCCGGGCGATTCGGGTGTGCCCGCGCCGGCGGGGAGTTGGTACAACAAGGCCGCGGTCGACCACTCCGGGCGAGATCGGACCGGCTCGCTCCCGGACCACGTCGGGAGCGTCCAGTCCGGGATGAACTCGTCCATCCGAAGACCGGGTGGCATCGCGGGCATGCGTCCGGGGATGACCGGCACGTCGCTCGAGAAGCGGCCCGCGTGCAACGAGACAGCCCTGGGAATCGAGCGTGAACCCGCCTCGTCTGTCACCGGCGCGAGAGGGACACCAACCTCCGCGACGGACCACGGCTTGAGGGGGATCAGGTCCGGCTCGCCCGCCGAGTCTGATCGCTCCCCCCACGCCATGGAGGTCCTGCCGCTGAGGTTCGCGACGCCGGCGAGCGCGACCACGTTCCGCGCCGCGTCGAGCACGCCCCCGTCGTCGGCGATCCAACCGACCATCTGCGGCTGCTCGGTGAGCCAGATTTCCGCTTTCCCCATGCGCTGCCCGGGCGTGAGGAGCGGATCGAGGAGGTCCATCAGGAGGCGGTCGAGGGAGAGGTGATCGGTGGACCAAGCCGGAACGGAGCGCTCCCCCGGGAACCGAACGAAGGCGCAGAGCCGCTCCTTCAATCGGGATGAAAGGTCCGGGTTGGCCGCCCAAAGCCACGACAGCGCGACCCGCCAGCGGTCCTCGTTCTGCTTCGAGATCGCCTCGATGATCGGATCGGCAAACGCCACTTCACCGGGCGCATCCGGGCGGAGCCCGTCGACCAGCAGTCGGTACCGCCAGCGCGTCAGAGGACTCCTCGCTTCAGGAACGGCGGCGCTGAGGAGAAACGTCCGGTCCGCCGCGCTCGGGGGAGCGCCGGGCAGCCATGGGTCAATCTCAGCGCCTTCCTGTGCAACCGGGAGCCTGCCGGGCTCGGGGATCCAGTTCACCGCGAAGCGCCGGCCGTCGATCACCAGCCCCTGCCCCGCGGCGGATTCGGGCAGCTCGAGCGTGAACACCGCGACCCCGCTCGCGACGTCGCCACGCTGGTCAACCGCGACCGACGACCACACCCCGGGCACCGGCATCCACTGATCGGGCGCTGTGTCTCCGGGCCCGGGGAGCTGCACTTGCACCAGCACGCGGTGGATCGAGGACTTCACGATCGTTCCGTCGTCGAGCGTGACTTTGGTCGCTGGCGTGACGAACGAGAGCGTTTCGTCGATGGGCACTACGAGAGTCGAACCGACGATCGCGTCGAGGCGGCGGGTCGGCGAGCGTGTCAGCGTCGCGCGCGGCGTGTCGGAACCTTTGGCCTCCTCGCGTGTCGCGGGCGCTCCGGAGCAGCCTGGGAGCAGGATCGCCGCGGCGATCACGCAGGTCGTGGCAATCGGGAGCGCCGTACTCGAGCGCGGCCTGGTGGTCGGACTCATCGCACCGTTCTCCCTCATACAGATTCAACGGGAAGCGTGGAGACAAGGTTGCTGACGATCGCGTCGGCGGTGACGCCCTCGGCGTTGGCCTCGAAGTTCAGGATCAGTCGATGGCGGAGGCTCGCCGCCGCGCAGTCTCGGATGTCCTCGATGGAAACCGCCGCGCGTCCGTCGAGGAACGCGCGGCACTTGGCGCCCATGATGAGCGTCTGCGCCGCTCGTGGGGAGGCTCCGAGGCGCACGTACTTTTCAGCCATCGGCGTGGCGAGGCGCTCGCTCGATGTGGAGGCGGGGTGGGTCGCGAGCACCATGCGTGCCGCGTAGTCACGGACGTGGGGCGCGACGGCGGCGCGGCGGATGAGCCGTTGGTGAGCGAGGAGGGACTCGGCGCTCAGCACCGGCGAGAGGTCAGGGCTTGACGAGCCGGTCGTGAGATCGATGATCTCGCCCAGCTCTTTCCGCGAAGGGGCGGTGACGAGGATCTTGAAGAAGAAGCGATCGAGCTGCGCTTCGGGCAGGGGGTACGTGCCCTCCTGCTCGACGGGGTTCTGGGTGGCGAGCACAAGGAACGGCTCGGGGAGTTTGTGCGTCACGCCGCCGACGGTGACGCTGCGCTCTTGCATCGCTTCGAGGAGCGCCGACTGCGTCTTGGGCGTCGCGCGGTTGATCTCGTCGGCGAGGAGGATTTGCGAGAAGACCGGCCCCTCCTGGAACCGGAACTCGCGCCGCCGCTCGCCGCCGCTCTCGGTCTCGACGACGACGGTGGTGCCGGTGATGTCGGCGGGCATGAGGTCGGGCGTGAACTGCACGCGAGAGAAGCCCAGGCCGACGGAGCGAGCGAGCGAGCGGACGAGCAGCGTCTTCCCAACCCCGGGGACGCCTTCGAGAAGCACGTGACCGGAACAAAAGAGCGCGATGAGAACGCCCTCGATGATGGGCGCCTGGCCGATCACGGCGCGGCCGACCTGGGCGCGAACGGCGGCGAAGTCCTCGCGGAACTTCGCCGCGGCATCGGTGAGGGCTTGAGTGGTTTCGGTCATGCGGGGGGATGGTAGGGGAGGAGGCAATGGGGAATAGGCAATGGGCAATGGGAGGAGGGAGAGGCAATGGGCAGTGGGCAATGGGGAAGAGGCCATGGGCCATCGGCCGTAGGGAGAGGCGATGGGGAATGGGGACGAGGAGAGGGCTTTGAGGGGGCGTGCAGCACGCGTGTTCAGTCGTACCCGTTGAAGACGAGTTCGCCGACCGTGCCTGGCTTGTGAACACGGATGTCCGTCCAGGCGTCTTCGATGTGCTCCTTCATCCAACGCTCGGGCACGAATCGGTGCGCGAGCAGTTCGGCGGGGATCACCACGCTGCCCTCGGGCAGATCGGCGTGATCGAACGGCGGATCCCGGTAGGCACGCTCGAGTTGTCCGTTCGGGAGTTCCACCAAGCGCCACGCGCCGATGAACGGGTGCATGAGGTGCAGCGCGATCTGGATGGGCCCGATGGGCGGAGGGGCGACCGCGCCGACGAGGTGGTAGTTCTGCCCGACGATGGCGGGAATTTCTTCGGTGATCTTGGTGCGGAGCGTGCCGATAGCGCGGCGGCAGGCGTTGCGCCAGAGGCCGACGACGGGCGCTGGGAGCGGCGCGCTGTTGATCGAACCGGCGCGGCCGAGGCAGCCGGTGAGACCGGGGAGGAGGATGTGGTGGAGGGTGACCATGCGATGATGATGGGCGTCTGGCCGATCACGACGCGGCCGATTTGGGCGCCAGCCGCGCTGAAGTCGTTGCGGAACTTTGCCACGCATCGAACAGGACTTGAGTGGTGTCGGCCATCAGGCGGATGGTAAGCGCGGGGGCTTGGGAAGCGGGCGGGGGAGGGCCGCGTCGCTTTCGGAAGCGAGTTGGTTCTGCGAGTTGCCGCGTGGGCGTGCTCTCGCCGTCGCCCATGGTGCGGAACGGCCGTCGCTGGTGGCCGATGGTTTGGGTGCCGACCGCCCGTTTCTGTCAGGTCTGCGGAATGGTCGCATCGGCCGCGGCGAGCTCCTGGGAGTGACGGAGCTTCGTGATGCTCTCGTCGGTTGTGTGTCCTTGGCGTTTCATCGGGCGGCCCTCTTTGGGGAGTGGTTTGCCCCGAAGATCTCGCTCGCGGTGGGTTGGGTGTTTCAGGCCAGCGCAGCGGGTGAATCCGGCGTGTTGAAGGACCCTGCCGCAACGCTACACTGGGGTCTATGAGCATGTTCAAACGACTCCTGCGGTTGATCAAAGGCGTCTTCGGTGTTGAGCGGTCGCAGCCGACGGCTGGATCTGGTATCGAGCAAGCACGATCAAGGAGCAATCCTGCTGGCCCTCGTGTTATCTATACCGCGGCTGTTTCTTTTGTTGACGGCAAGCCCGTTGTTTCCCGCCTTGATGGCGATACCTCGGGGGTTGAGGACCACCCTGAGTTCGCGGACAATCTGCTCAGTGTTGCAGATCAGATATCCTCCATGGGCGACCTCGCGAGTGCCGAGCCTTTGTACCGCAAAGCGATAGGCATTAAAGAGAAATCGCTCGGCCCCGAGCACCCGGATTTGGGGCGGCTGTTGCACCAACTTGGATTTATCTATTACACCATGGAACAGCTCTCGGAGGCCGAAAAATGTTACATGCGATCAGTCGCAATCAACGAGAAGGCCTTTGGCCCGATGTATGCTGGCGTGGCGGCCACCCTGAACAATCTCGCCGAAGTCCACATCGCACGCGGCGAGTACTCCCAAGCCGAGGAGTGTCACAAGCGATCGCTGACGATACGGGAGTCTGGCCTCGGCCACGATCACCCCGATGTTGCGAACAGTCTCATCAATCTGGCCGCCCTGTATGGCCGCCGGGGCCAGTACGCCGAATCCGAACCGCTTCTGAAGCGATCCCTGGCGATCCGCGAGAAGGCGCTCGGTCCAGAGCACCCCGATGTTGCCGACAGGATGGAAGACCTCGCCGAGCTCTACTGCGTTCTGGCGCAGTACCCCCAAGCCGAAGCGCTGCGCAGGCGCTCCTTGGCGATCCGCGAGAAGGCATTCGGACCAGAGCATCTCACCGTTGCCGAGACGCTCGCCGCCCTTGCCTTTATCCTCCGCACGACCGACCGCGCGAGGGAGGCCGAGCCGCTCGAAGCGAGGGCCAGGGCGATTGTGGCGAAGACGCCGCCTGCCCCCACAAACCGGATTCACACCTATGTGAGTCGCCCCTAACCCGAAATGGCTCTGGAAACTCCCGACGATGAAGCGGACTAGATACTCGGCGTAACAGGTCTTGACCAACCTTCGTGAGGTCGAGGCGATGCTCGCCTTGGGGCGCAGCACCTAGGCGTCAGCGACGCACCCGTTTGATCGCGGGCGAGCGCGGCACTGCGGCGGGGAGTGTCGTGCAATGGCGCGCAGGAGGGAACTGGCCGCGGCCCGGGGAGGGGTGCGGGGC
>JBMOHX010000258.1:0-5786 GCA_049317625.1 Phycisphaerales bacterium | reverse complement strand
GCGTCGCAAAGCCGACGCGACGCCCCGGCTACTTTCGTTCACGCCTACGGCGTGCAGCAAAGCGGGGCCGCGGCGAGAAAGGCGGTCAAGGAGAAGAGACCTTGCGATTGCCATGGCGCGCGTGCCGGGGAGCACCGCGCCCGGGGGCGATAGACCTACACTCGCGCGGGCTGCGACTTTGCGATCCGTGGCGGGCCGGGCTGCCGCGGATCATGCTGCCACCCGTGAGGTGATCTGATGAGCGAACTTCCGAAGTGCCCCAAGTGCGAAGCCGACTACACGTACCTTGATGGATTGCTTTTCATCTGCCCATCGTGCTCGCACGAGTGGTCTTCGGTGCCGGCCGAGGCTCCGAAGGAGGAGGAGGCAGAGGAGGACAACACCGTTCGCGACGCGAACGGCAATGTGCTCCAGAACGGCGACAGCGTCATCGTGATCAAGGACCTCAAGGTGAAGGGTTCGTCGCTCGTGGTCAAGGGCGGGACGAAGGTGAAGAACATCCGGCTGGTGGACGGCGACCACGACATCGATTGCAAAATCGACGGGATCGGCGCGATGCAGCTGAAGTCGGAGTTTGTGAAGAAGGCGTAGGGGCGGCTTCTCCGGAACCATCCCAACGCACAACTGCGCTGCGTCGCCGGCAAGGAGTGTGCGCGATGGAAATGGAGTTGAGCGACGTCGAACGAGCGGAGCGCGACGGCCTGATCGCGAGCATCCACGACGCGTTCGCGGGAGTCACCCGCGGCGAGCGCGGGATCTCGTGGAGCGAGTGCATCGCGATCGACGACCACGCCCCCGACGATGTCTGTGCCGCGGCACGTCAGTCGGAGCAGGATTCACAGTGGAGCCAGCTCGTTGACGATCAGAACTGGCAGCCTTTTTCCGGCTGCGGCGGGTTCTCATTCATCAACGCAGAGGGCTTTCGATACTACCTCCCGCCGACGATGATCCGCTTTCTTCGCGGCGACAACACCGAGGGGTATCCAGGTCTACTGATTCGGGTGATCGAGCGATTCACCGACGGCCACCTGAGGCCGTTGTGGAGCGAAGCGCAGTTGCGGAGCATCGCGTGCTTCATCGCGTTCATGGCCCGACATGACGACCAAACGCTGTGGCTCCCCGGGGATCTGAACCCGTGGACCGAGGCGTTAGAGGGTCAATGGGGGCGGTACCTTCCGCATGCGTCGCCGTAAGCCGAAGCACGCTCCGTCTGATTGCTCACGTGGGCGGAGAAGCCCCTGCCTCAGAGCCGCTTGCCGGCCAATCGCTCGGCGACTTCCTTCACGCGGTTGAGCCCGTGCGCCCAACCCTGGGGCATGCCGTCGCGGTGCTCCTGAGGGATCAACCCCAAAGCGCGGTGCACAAGTGTCAGGCGCGTGCCGTTGCCCTCTGCCGCGAGTCGATACTGAACGTGGTTCAGCGCGGGGTACGACATCGGTATCGGGCCTGTGAGCTCGAGCAGGGTGGGCGCCTTGATGACTTGCACGTGCCCCCAGAGGTGGCCGTACTTGTGGCCCCCGGTCTCGCCGAGGTCGCGGAACCAGCGGCCGCCGACCCAGGGTTCGATCTTCATCGGGAAGGGTTTGCCGTCTGGCCCTTGGCTGCCGGGGCCGAGTTCGGCGAGCACCGCTTCGAACGTCACCTCCGGGGTCGCGGCGATCAGGATTTCCTGGCGGATGTGGAGCGTGTGGACGGTCTCGTGGTCGTTGGTCTGCATGGGGTTCTCCTTCATGGCGTGGATGGACGTTTCGGGCGTGTGGACGTGGCTTGGTTGAGTTCCGCGGTGGTCTTGATGCGTTGGAGCTGGTGCTGCCAGAAGCGTTCGTAGGTCTTGATCCACTCGTGCACGGGGCGGAGGTTCTCGGCGTTCAGGGTGTAGAGCCGGTGCTTGCCTCTTCGCTCCACGCTCACGAGGCCGGCTTTGCGGAGCACGCCCAGGTGCTTGGAGACCTGCGGCTGGGGCCATCCGAGCGCGTTCACGAGCCACGAGACGTCGCGTTCGGTATCGCCTGCGTTCTCACGCGAGAGCACCCCGAGCAGTTCGCGGCGGCGGGGTTCGGCGATCGCGGTGAAGGCGTCGGCGGAGTGGCGGGCTCGGACCATGTCAGAATATATGCCGACATGGGAATATGTCAAGCCACGCGCCGACCGACCGGGGGGCTTCGCCGGCTTGAGTTGCACGGAGAAGTTGGCGTGCGGTGCGACGCGGGTGGCGCGTGGATGAGGAGGTCGCCCGTGCTCGGTACGCTCCGGGCTTGTGGCTCCCATGTGCTCGGCCCGCGAGGTTCTTGTGGGGGGGTTGGTTCCATGGGTGAGGCCGCGGCTGGTCATGGTGAGCGAGGGCGAACCGAGGGGGGCGGTTGGCGGTACAGAGAGCACTGGAGTGTGACGCATGGTTGTCTTCCTGCTCGTGATGCCGACGGTGCTGGTCGTGTGGGGCGTCGCGCTCGCGTGGCGGGCGGGGGTGGCGCTCTGGGAGCGGCGTGCCGCGGAGCGGAGCGTGCAGCCCCGGCGCCGGCAACCGACGCGGATGCCGCGGGTGAAATCCGCGGCGGGCATCGGCCTGTGTGTGCTGGTGGCGGTGACCAGCTTTCTCTACGGCATGTTCTCGGTGGAAAGATCGAACGATCTGCTCGCGCTCTGGCGTGCGCTGGATGTGTGGATGCTGACGGGGGCGGGGATCGCGCTGGTGGGGCTGGGCATCGCGGTGGCGGGGATGACGCTCGATCCCGCGTACGGCCGGCGAAGGTGCGCGGGGTGTTGGTACGAGTTCATCATGCTGGCCTCGGACGCGACGTGCCCCGAGTGCGGGCGGAAGGCGAAGGGTGAGCGGGACCTGCTGCGGACGCGCGGCTCGCGCGGGATGGTGTGGCTCGGGCTGGGGATGGTTGCGATGTCGTACGCGCCGGTTGGGCTTTCGAACGTGCGGGCGATGGGCGTGCGCGGGATGTTCCCGACCACGGTGTTGATCGCGGCGTACGGGTGGGTTCCCGACGAGTGGATCGGAGCGACTGGCGGGCAAGGGCTGAAGGCGGTGCCGGGTGGGCTGGTTTCGCGGGTCTTCTCACGCTCTCCGCCGTGGCGTTGGCAGCTGAACTGGTACCAGGAGAAGGTTGCTGCGCGGTTCGCTGCCGCGGATTCGATTGCTGAAGCAAATCGGTTGCTCGGGCAGGCGTATACGTGGTCGGAGACCGGGTTTCCGGCGCACCTCGTGGACGACGCGGTTCGGGATCTTTCGCTCGGTGGGGTTGAGGCGAACGAAGCGGCGATGTTCCTGCAGATGATGGCGAGGCTGAGTGATCCCGCGGCGGCCGAGGCGGCGTTGAAGCACGCCAGCGAGTTGCGGCGGGCGCTGTCCCAGCCGGGGAGGGCGGGCGTGGCGGCGGCGGGTGTTCTCGTGTGGTTGGATGCCAATCGAGAAGTGGTGGCTGCGGCGATCATGGACGAGATCGCCCGCAGGCCTCGCGGAGTGGTGCGCACCCAGTTGCTGACGACGCTCGGTCCGCTCGCGGTGCGCGATCCGGGTGCACGTGAGATCGTGATGGGTTGGTCGGCCTCGAGCGATCAGAAGGTGAGGGAAGATGCGGTTGAGGTCTTGACTGGGATGTGGTCGGCCCAGGGTGGCGATGCTCAGGGGGAGGTGTTGACGGTACTTGCGCGCCTGGTTCGAGATCAGAACGTGGCGGTCTCAGACCTGGCCATCTCGCTCGGGTTCGCGTACGGGTACGCGTGGCAGGAACCGGTGTCCGTGGCGGCCGAGGAGGAGATCATCGGTCGCGAGGTGGGGCGTTCGGGGTTGATGCCGATCTACGACCGGGTCGGGGTTCAGCGAGCCGTTTGGTTCATCGTCGATGAGTCGGATCCGTCGCGAGCAGGAGACGCGACGCTCGCGGCTGTGCTCGCTCGATCGAGAACGATGGCGGATTGGCGCTCCTGGGTTGAAGAAGCGCTCAGTCGCGAGAGCATTCCGGAGCGCCAGCGGGCGGCGCTTCAGGGCGAGCTTCAGCGGCTTGATGCGGCGGCTCGGCAGAAGCATCCCGAGTGATCGTCGGGTCTACCGCGGGCCGGTGACGATGAAGTGGAAGCCTGTGAGTGCGGGCTGGCCGTTGGGTAACTCGAAGCTGACTTGAAACTGTTGGTGGGTCACGGAGTTCAGATCGACGATTGCGGTCGATGTGGGCGTGACCACAACGGTGGGAGTCGTACCGGCCGGGAACGGTGTGGTGAAAAAGACGAAGTAGGTTCCCGGGGCGACCTGAGAAGCTGTCCAGCCCGTGCCGGATGCGGGGGAAGAGCCGACGCGGCCTCTGATGAAGCGAAGTTGTTCCTCGGCGGCGACGGCGGAGAACTGGCCGTTTGAGCCCAGCCGGACGTTGCCGCGAACGTCGAGTTCGGCTGTTGGTGCTTCGGTGCCGATGCCGACGCGACCGTCGGCGTTGACCAGGAGCCCGGTGGGCGAGATCTGGGTGATGAAGTAGAGGTCGGTGTTCGCGCCGCTGTTGGCCTGCCCGGGCGGATAAGGGTTGGCGTTGGACGTCATCGGCGTGAAGTTGTTCGGCGAGGTGAGGGCGAAGGTGTACGTGTTGCCGACGGCGAGGGCCGTGCCCGCGGGGATCGCGGCGGTGACGGATTGGGCGGTGGGGCTCCCGGGTCCACCGATGGCGATCGGGGATGTGAGCGCGGCGCCGCCGGTGCCTTGGCCACTGAAGATCTGCAGCGTTCCTGTCCACGGCGCGGGCGCAATTGTGCGGAAGGTCACGGACCGCAGCTCGCCGTTGTGTTCGGCGACGAACGACTGCCAGCCGGGGTTGGTGCCGCGGGCCTCGGTGGCGATGAGATTCGAGGCATCGTTCACGAGTCCGCCGGAGGCGCGGAAGCCGCCGCGTACGTCGAGCGGGAAGGCTGGCGTCGAGGTCTGGATGCCGACGTTGCCCTGGATGTCGACGAAGATGCCGCGGGTGTTGATGGAGTACGGCGCGGCGGAGAGGAACTGGCGTGGCGCGAGGGTGGTGTAGCTTTCGCCCCCGACGCGACGGGCGTCGATCTCGAGATAGCGGCGGGAGAGGGCGAGGTAGGGCTCGACGCCGAAGTCGAGGGGCACGCTGAAGGTGCCGGCGACGAGGTCGACGGCGAGCACGGTGATCTCGGGCCCGAGCTGGGTGCCGTTCACGTCGTTGTCGTACAGGCGGAAGCGGAGGTCGACCGGGCCTGCCGCGGGGAAGCCGTCGGTTTGCACGAGGCCCTGGTAGGTGATCGCGGTGCCCTGCGCGTTGGTTGCGGAGGAGAAGCTCGCGACGAGGAGTGTCGCGAGGAGTGCGGTGGCGAGTTGACGACAAGGTGCGCGCATGAGGATCTCCGGGGCCTCCGAGTGGGGGGCCTTAGGGAGGAACGGGAATCGGGTGCCTGACTGCCGCCGATGAGTCAAAACGTGATCGGGCGAGGTTATGGGCGGGTGAGGACGCGGAGGCCGCTCTTGGTGTCGAGGCTGAGGGACTTCGCGGTCTGGTGCAGGATCGTGACTTCCCACGAGGGGCCGGGGACGGTCTCGGAGGGCGTGCCCTCGGGAGAGCCGGCGGGGGCGGGCTTCTGCTGGTCGTCGCACTGGAAGCTGATGACGTTCGCGGTGCGCTTCCAGGTGCCACGGAGCTTGATGCGGGCGGTGTCGCCGGTTTCCTGGACGAAGCGGCCGTCGGCAAGGAGGAGGAGGACGAGGGAGTCGGAGGGGTGGGCGGTGATCCAGGGGCCGACGAGGGGGTCGCGGGCAGGGGTTGAGGGTGTTGATGGGG
>JBMOHX010000257.1:0-5811 GCA_049317625.1 Phycisphaerales bacterium | reverse complement strand
CTCCCGCTGTGGATCAAGTGCCGGACCCTTGCGCCGCAGCCACACTCTGCGCTGCAAACCGTCGACACCATCGGAATGGCCCAGCTCGGGCAGCCCGACCTCGAAGCGACGTTCGTACGGGGCTCGCCCGGGATCGATGCCCCGAAGGTCGCGGCGCTCCTGATGTCGGTCGCGGCCGAAGGCGTTCGAGTACGATGCCCGGTCGAGGCGGCCCGCAACGGCCCGGGTGGGCTCTGGACACCCGACACCGGCCAAGCGTCGAGCGGACCGCCCGCGAGATCGGTCATTCGCTGGGGCCGGGTGCTTCCGATGTAGGACCCCGGCGCCGCGGGAGATTCCTCCATGGTGCGTTCCTGGAAGCGGGCGGGATTCGGTATCCTCGTGGCCGCAACGGCCCTTTGCAACTGGCCCGTCGCCCGAGGCCAAGAGATGTACAAATCACCGCCACCGGCGGTTGCCCGCGTGCTCGACGCGGCACCCTCCCCCACCATCCTGCTGGATCCCACCCGGCGCCACGCGTTGCTCATGACCAACGTCGCGCTGCCGCCCATCGCGGACCTGGCCGCTCCCATGCTGCGGCTTGCGGGCGGCCGCTACAACGCGGCGGCCAACGCACCTCACGGCCCCCGCGCTTACGTCGGAGCCACACTCAAGCGACTGGCCGATGGCCGCGAAACGCCGCTGGCCCTGCCTGCCGACGCGTCGATCGAATCGGCCATCTGGTCCGCCGACGGCGAGCGTTTCGCGATCCCGGTTCGATTTACAGACGGGGTCGAGCTGTGGGTGGGCACAACGGGCGGCGAGCCCGTGCGTCGCCTGATCGGTCGGACGCTCAACATGGCGTCCGGGCCCGTTGCCCGGTGGATGCCGGGCGACAAGGCGTTGCTCTGCCGTTTCATTCCCAACGGGCGTGGCCCGATTCCTCCGGCCCCCGGCGTGCCTTCGGGGCCGGTGATCCAGGAAACCAGCGGGGTCAAAGCGCAGGTCCGGACCTACCAGGATCTCCTTCAGAACACCCACGATGAACTCGTGTACGACTGGCTGCTGACTGCTCAGCTCGCGGTGGTTGATTTCTCCGACGGCAAACGTCGCGACATCGGCGGGCCTGCGATTTTCTCGACGATGGACCCCTCCCCCAGCGGCGAGTACCTGCTGGTCTCCAAGATCGAGCGCCCGTACTCCTACGCCGTGCCCGACGGCCTGTTCCCCGAGGCCATCGAGGTCTGGCGCCTCGCCGACGGTGCCATCATCCCCCTCCACCGCGCGCCGCTGCGCGAGGACATTCCGATCGAAGGCGTCGAGACCGGCCCGCGCGGATTCGCCTGGCGCGACACGGTCCCAGCGACCCTCACCTACGCCGAAGCTCTCGACGGCGGCGACCCCAAGAACCCTGCGCAGCACAGAGACCGCGTGCTCTCGATGGATGCACCGTTCGAAGAGCCACAGGAGATTCTGCGAACCGAGCACCGCTTCCGCGGCATCTCCTGGCTCGCCCCCGCCGACGGGCTCACGGGTGGAGAGGCGCTCGCGATGGTGAGCGAATACGACCGAGACCGCAAGTGGTCCCGCACCTGGTTCTACGACTCGACCGATTGGGCCAAGCCGGCCCGCCTGCTGTGGGATCGCTCGGTCAACGACCGCTACAACGCGCCCGGCTCGCCTCTGCGAACACGGCTCGCGAGCGGCCGCGCGGCGGTCCGAGCGGACGGCGGATTCCTGCTGCTCAGCGGCCCCGGCGCGACGCCCGAGGGCGACCGCCCCTTCCTGCGGCGGCTCGACCTCCGAGATTTCGCCACGACCGAACTCTGGCGGTGCGAACCCGGGTCGTTCGAGAGTGTCGTGGACGTGATGGCCGACGGAGTGACTTTCCTGACCGTTCACGAATCACCCGCGGACGTTCCGAATCTGTACCGCCGCGCTGTGGGCGGCGGTGCTCGCGAACGGCTGACGGCGTTCGAGGACCAGACGCCCGAGCTCCGCAAGGTCCGCAAGGAACTGGTGAAGTACACGAGATCAGACGGCGTGGAACTCTCCGCGACGCTCTACTTGCCGCCCGACTACAAAGACGGCACCAAGCTCCCGCTGCTGGTGTGGGCGTACCCGCTCGAGTTCACCGACAAGGCGACCGCGGGTCAGGTCGCGTCCACGCCCACGCGGTTCACCCGCTTCGGCGGCATCTCGCACCTTTGCCTTGCGCTCAGCGGGTACGCGGTGATGGACGGGGCCACGATGCCCGTTGTCGGCGACCCGGAGACCGTGAACGACACCTTCGTCGAGCAGATCGTCGCGAGTGCGCAGGCCGCGATCGATAAGGCCGTGGAGATGGGCGTTGCGGATCGCGATCGGGTTGCGGTGGGCGGCCACTCCTACGGCGCGTTCATGACCGCCAACTTGCTGGCGCACTGCGATCTCTTCAAAGCGGGCATCGCGCGGAGCGGCGCGTACAACCGCACTCTGACTCCGTTCGGCTTCCAGGGCGAGCGCCGCACGTACTGGGAAGCGGTGGATACGTACACCAAGATGTCACCCTTCACGTACGCAGACAAGATCAAGGCCCCGATGCTCATGATCCACGGGCAACTCGACTCCAACCCTGGAACCTTCCCGGTGCAGAGCGAGCGAATGTACGCCGCGATCAAGGGGCAGGGGGGCACGGCGCGTCTGGTGATGCTCCCCTTTGAGAGCCACGGCTACGCCGCTCGCGAGTCGGCGATGCACGTCCAGGCCGAGATGCTCGAGTGGCTCGACGCGCACGTCAAGAACTACGTGCCGGTGCCCGCGAAGAACTACTGACTCACCCGGACCTCGCCGCGCCGATCAGTCCGCCGGCCCGCGCGTGGCGTCCGTAGACCAGCTCGAAGATCGGCGTCGCCATCAGCGTCGTCACGATCGCCATGATCACGAGGATGCTGAAGAGCGCGGGGGTGATCACGCCGCGCTCGAGGCCGATGTTGAGCAGGATGACTTCCATGAGCCCGCGCGCGTTCATGAGGGCCCCCACCGCCATGGACTCGCGCATCGGCTCGCCGTTCAGCCTGGCCGCCGCGAAACACGCGAGACCCTTGGCCGCGATGGACGCCAGCAGGATCAGGATCGCCGCACCCCAGAGCCCCTGCGTGTTCACGCTCGCGAACTGGGTGTTGAGCCCCGAGTAGACGAAGAACGCGGGCAGCAGCAGCGTCGTCGTGAGCGGCTCAATCTTCTCTCGCAACTCCGTCGCCACCGCGCCGCGGGGAACCGCGATCCCCAGGATGAACGCGCCGAAGACCGCGTAGATGCCGACGTAGTCCGTGAACCAGGAGGCCACCGCGAGCAGGATCAGCATGCAAGGGAGCAGCAACCTCGCGTGGGTGCCGCCGGGCACCAAGCGCGGCGCGACCTTTGCAAGGCCCCACCTGACGACGGTGAGCGTCACCGCCGCGTACGCCACGCCGCCGCCAATTGCGATCACCGCGATCGACCAGTCGTTCTGGAAGCTCGCGAGCACGATCGCCAGAATGCACCACGCCGCGGCATCATCCGACGATCCCGCCGCGAGCGCGAGCGTCCCGATCGACGTTCCCGTCAGCCCGCGCTCGTAGATGATGCGTGCCAGCATCGGGAACGCCGTGATCGACATCGCCGCGCCGAGGAACAGAATCTGCTCGGCCAACACCACGCCCGGGGTGAAGAGCGATCCGTTCGAGTGGTACATCCACGCGATCAGCCCGCCGAGCGCGAACGGTGCCGCGATACCGGCGACAGACACCGAGAACGCGCTGCGAGCCCGGTTCTTCAGGAGCCCGACGTCGAACTCCATCCCCACGCAGAACATGTAGAGCACGAGCCCCAGCTGCGCGATGCAGTAGATCACCGTCATCAGCGGGTGAGGGACCTTTGACCCCGCGACCACCACCGCGACGCCCGCGTCGGTGACGAACTTCGGGAAGAGCGCCGCCTGCGTCGCCGGCCAGATCAGCCCGAAGAGCGAAGGACCCAGGCAAACGCCCGCGATCATCTCCCCGACCACCTGCGGCTGACCGAACCGTCGGACGATCAATCCGACAACGCGGCACACGCACAGGATCACGGCGAACTGCAGGAAAAATAGGATGGCGAGTTCGGGGTTCTTCAACCACTAGAGTCTACCAGCTCACTCGCAACCTGTGAAACGCATCCGGCGCGGCGCGCGTGACCGGGCCGAGTTCGTCAGCAGCCTGGGGCCCCCACCCCACCCGTGTCCCAGCTCCCGAAGAACGCGATGACGTCGTCACCATCCACTCCACCGGAGACGTCCACGTCGGCGCACACGCCGCCCGTGTCCCATTCCCCGAAGAAGCCGATGACGTCGTCGCCGTCGATCCCGCCGTCGTTGTTGAAGTCCGCCGCACATCCGTCGGACTGCCAGGCGCAGACCGGGCGCGTCGAGATCAGCAAGTCGCCCGACCCGCGCTCGTTGATCCCGAAGATGCTCGCCGCGCCGCCGACTCGGATCAGATACGTCGCGTTGGGCAGTGACCTGAACGAGATCAGGCCGTCGTCACCGCACGCGTTGTCCGAACACGCGAACTGCACGCCCGAACCCGGGCAGCCGCCGAGGTAGGCCACGAGCGTGGTGTCGAAGGTGCTGTCGCACACGGCGAAGCTGGCGTCTACCGGCAGGGCCGGGGCGGTCCAGCGGAACCAGACGTCGGGGCCGACGGTGTTGTTCGTCCCGAGCACACACCCAGACGCCGTGTTGGTCGCAGAAGGAGTCGCCGCGCACGTCGTGAACGGGATGGGGACTCCCGCGTCGACCTGCTGCGCATCGGCGCACTGGTCCTGAGACTCGTTCGCGGCGGAGATATCCAGCACGAACTCACCGGCCGAGGCGACGGTCGGCGCGGAGACGCGGATCGTCAGCAGGCTGCCTGCATCGAAGTGCCGCGTGACGCTGGGGTGAACTCCCGGGCGTGTGGTGCCCGCGCAGATGATCTGGTTCTGGGCCGTCGGCGGGCACCCGGTGAAGACCGTGAGCACCGAGTTGGGCATATCGCTCGTGCCACCCAGCGAGATCGTGTAGTCGCCGGCGCAGTTGACGAGGTGCGTGTAGAAGACGTCGCCGCCGGTGGCGTTGAAGCAACTGGGGCCCTGGGTGGTGGTGCCGCGGAGCGTGCCCTCGAAGGTACCGAGCCCCACGCTCATGCCCGGGCAGTTGTCGTTGATCGGCACCGCCGGCGTGATCCGCAGGATGCCGGTTCCATTCGTGTTGTTGGCCCCCGCGAAGCGGATGCGAACGGCCTGCCCCTGCGTCGCGTTGAACTCCAGGAACGCGAGATTCGGGAGGGTCGCCGCCGTGCAGGCGATCGTGTTCGCGAATGTACCCGGGCAACCGGTGTGCACCGAGACCACCGTGCTGGCCAGCGTGCCACCCGGCAGCGCATCGATCCGGAATCGCCCGGTGTACGGCGGAACGAATCGATACCAGGTGTCCTCGTGCTCCGCCGCGGCACCGCCGCAAGACCCGGTCCCGTCGTTGGTCGCGCTCACGTTCGTCACGTTGAACTGCTGGTTGAACGGCACGTTGGTGGCGTTCGCGCACGCGTTGTTGTTGGGTGCCACCGGATCGATCGTGATCGGCACCGCGTCCCAGTCGGATGAATCGTTGTTCGAGGGGTTCGAATCAAACGCGGAACCGATGATGACGCCGATGTACCGCTGGCCCGCGGTGGTGTTCGCGGGGATTGTGAAGTTCGGGGCCGTGATGCGAAGGCTGTCCATGCTCCCGATGTTGGCGAAGAACGTGCCCTGGCCGAGCAGGGAGCCCCCGCACGCAGCACCCCAGGAAGCGCT
>JBMOHX010000256.1:0-5818 GCA_049317625.1 Phycisphaerales bacterium | reverse complement strand
CCTCGGCGAGCGCGCGGTTGTCGGGGGTCTCCGCTTTCTCGCGGATCACGAGCGCGGCCCGCGCGTGCTCCTCTGCCTCTTTAGGCTTCCCGAGCCAGTGCAGGCAGATGGCGATCTCCTGATGCGCATCGGCGATCATCGCGTCGTCGCGCGGTGTCAGCGCTTCCAGCGTCCGGAGCGAACGCTCGGCGAGGGGCAACGCCTCGGCCGGCTTCGCGTTGTCCCCCAGGATCCGCGCGATCGTGAGTTGCAGTTCGGCCTCCGTCCGCGGCTGCGCGCGGAACGCTCCCTCTTCCAACTCGCGCACCGCCTTGCCCATCGCCTCCGAGACCCGCACGTCCTGCTTGCCGCCGGCGTACGGATCGGATGACCTCATCGCCGACGCGATGAACGCGCTGATCGTCTCCGCTCGCTCACGCTGTTCGTGCTCCGCCTCGCGTGCCGATCGCGACCGCAGCAATCCGATGCTCGTTCCGATCACCCCGCCTACCAGAAGCACCAGCATCGCCACCGATGCAAACAGTGCTCCTCGATGACGGCTCGCGAACTTGCGGAACTGGTACGCGGTGCTCGGCGGGTGCGCGAGGATGGGCTCGTTGCGCAGGTAGCGCCACACGTCCGCGCTGAGGTCCGCCGCGGTCGCGTACCGGCGATCCCGATCCTTCTCGAGAGCCTTGCCGACAATCGTGCGCAGGTCTTCGTCGATGCGTTCCGCCGGGTCCGTCATCGTCGCCGGCAGCGGCAGCGGTTCCTGCTCGCAGATCATCCGCGCGGCGTCGGCGATCGATCGCTCCCGGACGTCGTGCGGCAAATGTCCGGCCAGGAGCTCGTAGAGGATCACGCCCAGCGCGTACACGTCCCCGCGCGTATCGACGATCTCACCCACACCCGAAAGTTGCTCCGGGCTCATGTACGCGATCGTGCCCACCACAAGCCCAGGCTGCGTGTAGATGGAGAGATCGCCCGCTTCTGCTTCGAGCAGCCGCGCGACGCCGAAATCGAGGATCTTGGGCCGCGCTCCTCCGCCTGTTGTGGGGTCGGGCCCGCCCGCGGCGGTGCCGCGCGTCTCGCCCGTCTCCGGCGCATCCACCACGAGGATGTTGCCCGGCTTCAGGTCCCGGTGGATGATCGCCTTCTGGTGCGCGTACTGCACAGCATCGCAGATCGCTGCGAACAACTGGAGGCGCGCCCTCACGCCGGGCCGGCGCTCGCGAACGTACTCGGTGAGCGTCGCGCCGTCGACGTATTCCATCGCGAAGTACGGTGCCGGGCCCGACGCCGAATGGAACGCGCCCGCTTCGTAGATCCGCGCGATCCCCGGGTGCTCCAGCCGGCCCAGCACGCGGATCTCCTGCTGGAACCGACTGCGCAGCGCGTCTGACCCCGGCCCGGAGCGCAGCACCTTCAGCGCCACCTCGCGCTCGGGGTGGCCTTGCTTCGCGAGATACACCACCCCCATGCCGCCCTGGCCTAGCCGGCGGATCACGGTGTACGGCCCGATCTGCTCCGGGTCCGCGGCGGCGACCGCGGTCGACTGCAACAAGCGGTCGCCGATCGCCGCGCTCGCGGGATCAAAGCGGTCTCCCGCCGACAGATTCGCCCGGACGAGCGCCTCGACCTCGGCACGCAGACCAGCATCGCCCGCGCACGCCGTATCGAGGAACGGCCCACGCTCTTGCTCGTCGAGCTCGAACGCCGCGTGGAACAACTCCCGAACCCTGGCGAAATCGACCGCTTCCATCTCGTTTATCCGTTCAGTTCCCGCTGCAGCCACGCACGCAGCAACTGGGTGTCCAGCTCGATCGTGCGGGGCGAGAGTTCCATGAGGTCCGCGGTATCCTGAACGGAAAGTCCCACCAGGAAGCGCAACTCAAAGATGCGAGAAAGCCGCGCATCTGTTCTCGCCAGTTTCTCGAGGACGTCGTCGAGCGCGACCAGGTCAACCTCCGATCCGGCCGCGGCAGGCTCTGCGCCCACCGCGATCGACCATCGGGGCTCCCCGCCCCCGCGTCGTTCAGCCCGTCGCGCTCGCGCGTGGTCCGCGAGCAACTGCCGCATCGCCTGGGCGGCCGCGTTCATCAGGTGTCTGCGGTCGTTCCAGCCGTTGGAGGACCGCATCAGCCGCAGGCACGCCTCGTTGACAAGCGCCGTCGGCTGCAGCGTGTGGTCCCCCGGCTGGCCGCGGAACATGTGCCCCGCTAGCCCGCGAAGCTCGTCGTACACCAACGAGAGCAGCCGTCCCGACGCCGCGGAATCGCCATCCCGCAGCCGCGCGATAAGAGTGGTCACGTCCGGTTCATGGTGGTCAATGGGCTTGCCTTCCAACCGCGTGCCTCCCCGGGGCCTCTGCCGGGCCGAAAAGATTGTACCGCAATTCCGTTGCGCCCCACGCGGTGCTTCCGCGTTCGGTGTTGCGACGAGCACGCGGGACGCATCGGCGTACGCGAACGGCTCGCGAGACACCACCTCAGGAGACCGCCATGTTCACAGCGAATCGCATGATGTACCCGACCGTCGCCGCCCTTCTGGTGCTGGCTTCCGGTGCCGCGGCCGATGTGCTCCAGGTACCCGCGACATACCCGACGATCCAAGCCGCGATCGATGTCGCGGCCGCGGGCGACACGATTGAGGTCGGGCCGGGGACATACCGCGAGTCGGTGGACTGGACGGGGAAGGACCTGACGATCGTGGGCGCGGGGGCGGGGCTCTCGATTATCGATGCGGGACTGGAGCGAGGCGGGCCCGGCGGCGCGTGCGTGATCGCGACGGAGCTGACGTCCGCGTCGCGCCTGGAAGGTTTCACGCTGACGGGCGGCTCCACGCTGCGGTACTACTCGTCGGACGACGACATGTGGGTGGTCACGAGACTGGGGAGTGGGATCACGGCGATCAACACGACGATGACGATCGCATCCTGCACGATGAGCGGCAACGAGTGCCAAGGCGGGTACAGGCTCGATTACTCGTCCGTCTGGTCCGGCGGTGACGGCATCCGCGCCATTGGCGGGGCACCGACCGTGATCGGCTGCACCATCGATGACAACATGGGCTCTGGGGTCGCGTCGGTGCTGAACGACGGCTCCGCCGCGACGTTTGTGGACTGCGGCTTCACGCGCCCGCCGTGGGCGCACATGCTGAACACCAACACACCCGCCGCGGGCGTCAGTCTTGTGCGCTGCACGATGGTGGGGGGCGGCGGCGGGATTCAACACACGGGCGGGTCACTGAACATGACCAACTGCACCCTGCGCGGGCTTCAGACGCAGTTCGGACGAGGGATCTGGTTCTCCGGCACGGATCTGGTCGCGACGGGATGCCTGTTCGCGGACAATCACAACACGCTGACGGACATCTCTCGTCTCGCCGACGTCTCCGGCGTTGTCATCAGGATGTTTGGAGGCAGGGGCACGGTGACGAACTGCACGTTCGCCAACAACAGCGGGGGCCTCTGGGGCGCGGCGATCCTGGCCTCCGACTGCGTGGTCTCCAACTCAATCTTTATGGAGAACCGATCGATCTCCGGGGGGCTGAGCCACATGGCCGGCGCGGTCACGGCGTCCTGGTGCAACGTGCAGGGCGGCTACGCGGGCGTGGGCAATATCGATGCGGACCCGCTCTTTGTCAACGCCCTCTCCGGCGACTACGCCATCGATTCCAGCTCTCCGTGCATCGACGCGGGCAACAACACCCTTGTTGCTCCGACGCTGCTGACAGACATCAACGGCCAGCCGCGCTTTGTCGACGTGCTCAGCGTGACCGACACGGGCGTCGGAGCCGCGCCCGTCGTTGACATCGGCGCGTTCGAGGTCCAGGGGGGCCGCTGCCCCGCGGACTACAACAACGACGGAGCCGTGGACGGAGACGACGTGATCGCGTTCTTCGAGGACTGGGACAACGGCTACTTCTCCGCGGACTTCAACCGGGACGAATCGGTCGACGGCGACGACGTCATCGAGTTCTTCGGCCACTGGGACGCGGGCTGCTGAGCGAGTCGCGCGAACAAACTTCACTCCCGAGCGGCTCCCTCCGAAGGGGGCCGCTCTCGTTTGTGAGAGGCGTTCCGCTACTTCTCACCGACGGACTTCCACGCTGCTTCGAGCGCCTTCGCATCGAACTTCGCCCCCGACTCCGGGTTGAAAGCCCCGATCCGCGCCTCTTCCAGCATCCACCGGTAGATCTCGACCGGCTCGGAGAGCCGCCCGGGTTCGAGCACCCATTCCCCGGCGTCGACGTTGACCGTGGGGGCCACGCGTCGCGCCTGCGGCAACGGCGCTTTGGTCGATGTGCCCTTCTGCTTCGCGCTCTCCCCTGCGTCCTCGGCCACAGCACGCTCGGCCGTCATCGCCCGCGCGATCCACCCCGTGTACTTCTTCCAGTGCGGCCCGAACTGCGCCAGCGCGCCCGTCTCGGCGCCCGAGCCGTCCTCCCGCAACCGGAAGAGCCGCTCCCGCATCGCCTCCGCGTACCTCGCGTAGTGCCGGAGCCGTTCCCACGGCGTCCGCGCCAAGAACCCCCGCGGCATCAGGTACGCCGCGTGCTCGCGGATGTCCGCGATGCTTGTCGCCCAGATCCGCGGCGTCCCCCGCGCGATCCTGCTCGCGACCTTCGACCGCGCATCGAGCGCACCGAACACGGCGTTGCACACCTCGATCGTCGCCTGACCCAGCCGCCCCCAGTGCATGAGCTGCCGCTGCTCGAACTCTTCGCGCGACGTGACCCGCGCCTGTCCGGTCATGAAGGCCGCCTCGCACGCCAGGCACACCAGCGCATCGCGCAGCTCCTCAGTCGTTCCGAGCGTCTTGAACTGACGCGATGCTTCTCCCCAGTCCTGCAACGACTCGATCCGCGCGCCAAGCTCGTCCCTCGCGGCGATCGCGAACAGCCTCCGCACCCCGAACCATGTCTGCAGCTGCGCTGCTCTGGGCGTGCTCAGGAGCGAGACCCGCACGCTCTCCCCGGTGTCCACGAGCCCCGGGTACGCGGTGGCCTGGCCCGGCGTAACGGCCTCTGCTGGCAGCGGCTCAAAGTCCCACGACGTGATCCCCGATCTCTCAAAGAGCTTCTTCGCGACCCCCGCCTGAGCTTTCGCCAAGCGCCCCGCGAGCTGCGCTCGCAGCGCGGCCACGTCCCTGCTCACCGCCAGCTCTTTGCCGTGATCGTCCACCACCTGGACCCGCATCCGCAGGTAGTCGGGAACCGCCTTCTCGCTGAACCCGGCCGCGTCCACGCTCACCCCGTGCAGCACGCCCAGCACCTCGGCCAGCGCCACACCGAGTTCCCCCTCACGCCAGTTCATCAGCGCCGCCGCGTCCGCCGCCGTTTGCTGCAGCGGCCCTTTCCGCTCGAGCGTCTCACGCTCGGCCCGCGGCAGGGACTTCAGCATGGCGTGGACCTTGTCGGCGAGCATGCCGCGCACCAGCCACGCGAGTGATTCCTCACTCACATCGGGCAGCCGCAGCAGCGGCACTTGAAGCGTGATGCCATCTTCGTCCTTACCGGGTTCCCAGGAGTACTCCACGCGACACTCGGCCCCGGTGCCCGGCCCGATCGCATCGGGGAAGAACTCCGCGCCGCACGCCTTCGCCGCCTCCGGATCCAACAGGTCCGCGTCGGTGAGCCGCAGCAGCGCGTCCCGCTCGCCGGGCTTTGCGCCGTACCACGCGCGGAACGTCGGAAGATCGACCACCGACGCCGGGATCGACTTTGCGAACCACTCCGCCACCGCCTCGGGGTCGCGCGTCACGCCTCTGCGCCGCAGCTTGGTCTGCACCGCCCGCGCCCGCGAAAGCACGGCTTCGTTATGCGCGATGAACGGCTC
>JBMOHX010000255.1:0-5862 GCA_049317625.1 Phycisphaerales bacterium | reverse complement strand
CTGCCGGGGTATGAGGTTCTGGACGAGATTCACAGAGGTGGGCAGGGGGTGGTGTACCGGGGGGTGCAGACGGCGACGGGGAGGCGCGTCGCGATCAAGGTGTTGCTGCGGGGGGTGATGTCGACCGAGCGGCAGCGGATGAGGTTTCAGATCGAGTCCGAGCTGGCGGCGCGGCTGAGGCATCCGAACATCGTGGGGATTTTCGACCGCATCGCGATTCCATCGGGCGGGTTTGCGCTGGTGATGGAACTGGTGGAAGGTGTCACGCTGAGGCACTGGAGAGCACCCGGGGTGACGGGGTTCTCGCGTGCGCGGGGCATCGCGGCGATGTTCGCGGTGATCGCGGACGCGGTGCATGCCGCCCATCAGAGCGGCGTGATCCACCGGGACTTGAAGCCATCGAACGTGATGATCGATGGGGAGGGCAACCCGAGAGTTCTGGACTTCGGCCTGGCGAAGAGCATCGCGGAAGACCGGGTGAAGGTGACGCAGACGGAGGATGTTGCATGGACCTTGGCGTACGCGTCGCCGGAGCAGGTGAACGATCCGAAGCGGGTGGGTGTGAGATCGGACGTGTACTCGCTAGGGGTGATGCTGTACGAGGCGTTGTCGGGGTCGCTGCCGTACGAGACGATGGACTGTGCGTTGCCGTTCGCGATCGAACGGATCTGCAACGCCGCGCCAGCGCCGCTACGGGCGGCGGCGGCGAGGGGAGGCATTGCCGAGGTTCCCTACGAACTCGAACTCATCGTGATGAAGACGTTGGAGAAGGAGGAGTCGCAGCGCTATGAGTCGGCGGCGGCACTGGGCGCGGACCTTCGGGCGTGGCTCCTTGGTGATCGGGTGAAGGCGCGGCCGACGAGCCTGGCGTACGCGCTGAAGAAGGCGGTGAGGAGGAACAGGCTGGGGGTGGCGGCGGGTCTGGTTGCGATGGTCGGTCTGGTGGCGGGCGCGGCGATGTGGGCGAGCTCGCGGGCGGGGAGGCTTGCGGCCGAGTCCGCGGCGATGGACGAGAACGCCGCGAGCGAGGCGTCGAGGCTGTTGCTGCTTCAACTGGTGCCGGCGACGAACCCGGAGTTCAGAACGAACGAGGATTCGGATGCGCGTCAATCGATCGATCTGTTTGCGATGCGGTTGGATGCCGGGGAGTTGCTGCATCGGCCGCGGGTCGAGCTGGCCACGCGATCGCTGCTCGCGGACCTGTACGAGTCGCACCGGTTGTTGCCCGAGGCGATCGAGCAGCGGCGGCGGGTGGTCGAGATGCGGGCGGCATCGGGTGGGGCGAACGAACTGCCCACGCTGGAGAGCAGGATGAGACTGGCGAAGTCGCTCGCGATCGCGGATCAGGAGTTGCCCGCGTTCTCTGAGCGGCGTGGATATCCGCTGAAGGAGCTGCGACAGTACCTCAGGGACTCGTGGCGACGCGAGGCGGTTGAGGTTGCGGAGGCGGTGTTCGATGCGAGCGGCGCTTCGGAATCGCTCCGTCTGCAGGCTCTCGACGTGCTGGTGGACTTGCCCGAGTATCGCACATGGAAGGAGGATCGGTTGACAGCCGAGGTCGGCCGGTTCATCGGGAGTGCGGGTGTGAGTCAAGAGGGGCCGGGAACGGCGAGGATGTTCGAGGCCCTTTCGCGCGCGACCCGCGAGAAGGACAAGGGGATCGCGGCGGAGTATGCCGCGAATGCCCTGGCGATCAGGCTGCGAACGCAACTCGACGAGGAGCCGGAAGTACTCGAAGCGGTTCGGGAGCGTGCGAGCTTCGGGGACCTTTCGGCGGATCATCCCGTGATGCGACTGGACGCGGCGACGCTCTCGCTCGTGAGTGTCCTGGATGAAACGGCGTCGGTTGACGCGTTCATCGAGCTGAAGCAGGACGTCCTCGGGGCCACGCCGGACGCGCACTCGGTGACCTCGTCGGTTCTGCGGGTGGCGATGATCCACGCTCGAGCGGAAGAGTGGGATCGTGCACTGCGGAGACTTGAAGAGTGCAAGTTGCGGTTCGAGAGGTCCGAGCACCTGATCCCGGCGGGACCGCGGATCTGTCTTGACCTGATGGTCCCGATCGCGATTCGGCTCGGTGATCTGGAGCGCGCGGAGCTGTCGCGCGAGAGGGTTGAGCGGTACCAAACCATCGGCAACCGACGGGATCCGAGGTACGGACGCGCGCTCTCTGAGCACGCGGAGATCGCGCTGCGTCGGGGGCGGTTTGACGAAGTTGGGGATCGGATCCGGGCTGCCCGGGCGGTGCTCCGCGAGCAGTTCGATCAGCCGGCGTCGGAGTTCTTGCTCGATATGGCGAACGTGCGAGCGGCGGCGGTGGATTGGTCGAGGTTTGACGAGTGGGGCCTGCCAGGCGAGAAGGAGTTGAGTCCGGCGTCGATGGCGACCGATGAGTACAAGCTTGTGCGCGCGGGCGCGATGATTCTGGATGGGAGGAAGGATCAACTGGGGCCGGGGTTCAGCTTCGCGTTCGCGAGGCCTTTGTTTATTGAATGGGGTGTCTACCGGGCCTTCGGCGAGCGGGTCCGGCGGGGCGCGGCCGAAAGGGGGCTCCAAGACTGTGCGGCGGAGTTGGAGCAGTTGCTCACGATGCCGCCGGCGGTGGGCGCGGCGCGGTGACTACTTGGCGGGGACAGGTGACGCGGGGGAGGTGGGCGACTCCATCGGTTCTGTTGGCGGGATATCGAACTTGAGTTGGCAGAGCTCCAGAGCGAGCGCGGGGCGGTTCGAGATCTTGTAGAAGAACGTGGAGAGCTTGGTGTCCGCGCCGAGCACGACAGGGCGGACGATTCGGATTTGTAACACGATTCGGTCGTTCGCTCCGACAACTTGTCTCCAATGGGGGAGGTGTACTTCGCGGACGCTCATTTCCTTGAACCCGGTTCGGAAGGGATGACTTCCAAGCGGGACAAGCTCGTCGGAGTCTGGCTTCACGGCGTCCACTATCATCTCAGCGGGAACCGCGCCCGAGATGCCACCGGCGATTCGGATCGTGGCATCTTCGCTGGCCGATTCGAGCAGGCCCTTGTGAACGACAAAGGCACACCGGATCTCGGAGATGTACTCGCCGCTTGCCTCGTCGGGAACAAGATTGAGGGAGTTATCGTCGAGTTGCGAGAGGGAGGATGGGCTGCCAGGGCCCTGGCTGCCCCGGCGGAGCTCGATGGACCGCGGCTGCAGAAGGGGCGCCGGGCCACGGGCCAACGCAGTGGCGTTCAGCGAGACGAAGCTCGTCCTGGCACCGCCCGCGACGATGCCGCAGAGCGAGCCCTCGCTTGCGGCTTCCTGAATCGCATACCTCGCCTCGGGCAGAATCGCATACCTGCGTTCACTCAACTGCCAGTCGACCGCGATCATGGGATACTCACGCCCGCGTATCGGCCGACCGAAGGGGTCGATCTCGTGCGCGCTGAGTTCGCCGGTGACCAAATCCAGGTGAAGCGAGAGCCACTGCGGGCGGAGCTGGTTGCTCGCCGCGAGCGCGTCGCGGAGCCCGCTTCCGAAATGGAACATTGTGGCGTGGGATCCCCCCGAGCTGAGGAGTTCCAGTGACCACCTGGGTGCCTGCTCGAAGTCGTTCACGAAGACGTCGAAGCGGAGGGAGCCGGCGATGAGGGTGCGGGGGTCGAAGGGGGTGTAGCCGCTGAAGACGAAGGGGAAGCAGCGGTCGGGACGGGCGGTGGGGTTGTCGGTATCGGCGAGCGCACCTGGGGCGCCGAGGAACGCGGCTTCTGGGAGTTCGTAGGAGGAGCGGCGGTCTTCGCTGCCTGGGGTGGCCTCGTACTGCTGGTTGAGGTCGCCGTAGTGCGCGAATATGGCGACACGTTTGGCTTCGAACTTCGGGCGGGGTTGCGGAGTTGCCGGGGTGTCCGTTTGAGCGGAGGCGACGCGGGCCGAGGCGAAGAGCGCGAGGACGAGCGTCATACAGAGGCGGAGCATGTGCGTTCCCTCGGGTGGGCAATCGGATGGAAGGCCGTGGGGGTTGAACTGGGTGGAAACTCCCATTCGACCGCGACCTCGTGACCGCTACCGCGCCATGACTGTACACGGCGACTGACCCGTACCGCGGTCCGTTGCCAGAAGCCGAATCCCAGAGACCGCGAGTGGCAGACGTCTCCAGACGGCTGGGTCCGCGCGGTTTTCCAACCGCTCTCCCTGTTGAGCCCGCCGGGTCCCGTCCCGCTCCGCGCAGATCTCGATTCGAGTCTTCGCGCACCTTCAAGTCACCCGCAACACGCCCGCGCCGGTTCCCCGGGGCGGGCGTTGTGGTATCGATCGGATCAGCAGCCCGAGTCCCAGGCGTTGAAGAAGAAGATCACGTCATCGCCGTCGACGGTGCCATCGTGGTTGACGTCCGCCGCGGCGTGGTTTGGATCCCAGTCCTGGAAGAAGAGGATCACGTCGTCGCCGTCCACGGCGCTGTCGTGGTTGTAGTCGGCTGCGCAGAACTCGCAGCTGTCGGGGACGCCGTTACCGTTCGAGTCGGTGGCGTTCCCCAGCACGATGTCCACGAGGTCGTCGATCTGGTTGGCGTTGCAGTCGAGCTCGGAGACCGGCAGCTCCATGATGGGCGGGTTGAACGAGCAGGGGCCTGAGGTGGGGATGGGGTCAAAGGTGTTCAGACCACCCACTTCGGCCACGATGCACTGGTTGTCGCAGGATGTGCCCAGCGAGCCGACCTTGAATACAAAGTACGGGAACGCGTAGGGTGGGTTGCAGCGTGCCTTGATGGAGAAGGCACCCGCGCCGGCTGTGGTTGAGACTGGTACGGCTCGTGCGACGAGGTTGGTGCCGTTGCCGCAGGACGCGTTGATGCTGTTGACGAAGCGCAACGCAAGGGCGTTACGGCTGTCGATGGCGGGTGTCAGAATGGGCTCGCCGGTCGCGTTGCCCGAGAGGTTGAAGCAGCACGGCGCGCTGAGGCACCAGCTCCAGGGCGTGTTGTTGGACGGGCCCATGACCTGGAACCACCGGATGCCGGCGACTGAACCCGAAGGGCAGGTGCCGAGCGAAGGTTGAGGACCGACGACGTTCAGTCGGCCGCAGTAGGTCTGGCCGTTCACAGGTGAACCGACCCGAATGGAATAGCACTGACCGGCGACCGCGGTGAAGGTGAGCGACGAGAGCGTAGAGCCCGCGCAGCGTCCGACCAGCGCGTTGTCGTTCGAGGCCACCAGCGCGAGCGAGCCGCACGCACCGGAGTAGGCCGCGAGCGCGGTGTTGATCCCCGCCGGAGACTCGCACGTGCTGATCGTGACAGGGCCGC
This sequence comes from Phycisphaerales bacterium, assembly GCA_049317625.1. Taxonomy (GTDB): domain Bacteria; phylum Planctomycetota; class Phycisphaerae; order Phycisphaerales; family UBA1924; genus JBEIUO01. The sequence goes on along the minus strand of JBMOHX010000255.1, from coordinate 596 downwards.
CGCACCCGGGAGGGCAGCAGTAGCGGTACCACACGTCGTTGAACATCGAGAAGGGCGGCGCGGGGACGCCCGTGCTCGTCGTTGCGCCGCCGGTGCTGACGGCGATGGTGCCGTTGCCGATCGGGGTCGCGCCGGCGCAGTTGTCGTTCGAGGGAGCCAGTGCCGCGGGCGCGGCGGAAGCCCGAAGTGTGAAGTCGCCCGAAGAGTTGCCGAACCCGGAGACCCGGACGAGGTAGCGGGTGCAGGCGCTGAGGTTCAGCGTCACCCGGGATAGCACGCCGCACGCGTCGTCGTTGCAGATGAGTGGCAGCACCTGGCCCGAGCAGTCGGTGTGAACACTGACCACGGTATCGAAGTTGGGCAGCCCGGCAAAGTTGCAGATGTTGGCAATGCACGTGTCGAAGGTGTAACTGCCGCTGGTGGGGGGGTAGAACTCATACCACACGTCGGGGCTGGTGGCGAAGCAGATGTCTCCGCCGGTCGCGTTCGCGCCGATCGTGCTGCCGCTCAGTTGGTTGCCGGGGCGCAGGATCGCCGGGCTCGAGCAGTTGTCGTTGTCCGGCCCGGCAGGTGTGCAGCCCACGGTGAGCTGCCCG
>JBMOHX010000254.1:0-5886 GCA_049317625.1 Phycisphaerales bacterium | reverse complement strand
TCTCGCTCACCTACACACCGACCCTCGAGGACGCGGCGAAGTGGCTGCGGGAGTCGGTGGGCCTGGACAACTGCCGGTTTCTCGCGGGTGACGACGGCCATCCCGCCGCGTCGTTGGTGCGGATCCCGATGGGCCAGTACTTCGGCGGCCGCAGCATCGCGATGCTCGGGATCGCGGGGGTCGCGGTGCCCGCGACGAGCCGCGGCGCGGGGCTCGCCGGGCGGATGATGCGGGCGTGCCTGCGGGAGGCGGCGGCCGACGGGTTTGCGGTGTCGACGCTCTATCCGTCGACGGTGGCGCTGTACCGGTCGGTGGGGTACGAGGTCGCAGGGGCCCGGTACGAGTGCAAGGCGGACATGCGGATCATCCAGATGCGGCGTGAGAAGGCCCGCAAGGTGGTCATGCTCGGCGACGAGCACCAGCAGCAGGTCCGCGAGGTGTACGCCGCCTTCGCGTCCGGGTTGCCGGGGATGCTCGACCGGGGCGACTACTGCTGGTCGCGGGTGCGCAAGCGACGTGATGGGCAGGCGAACGGCTACGGGGTGGTCGGCGAATCGGGATTGCTCGAGGCGTACGTCTTCATCCAGCAGACCAGGCTCGAGACCGGGAAGCAGGACCTGCTCGTCACCGACCTCGCTTTCCGCGATGCGCACGCGGGCCGGAAGCTGCTCGGGCTGCTCGCGGACTTCGCGACGATGTCAGAGAAACTCACGCTCTACGGCCCCGTCTCCAATCCACTGGGTGCGCTCCTTCCGCTCAGCAGCTTCCAGGTGTGCGTCGCGCACGACTGGATGCTCCGCATCGTGCACCTCAAGCGCGCGATCGAGACCCGGGGGTATTCGAAGGCCGTGCGCGTCGCCTTCGACCTCGAGATCCACGACGATGTCATCGCGGGCAACCGCGGGCGATGGACCGTGCGGATCGAGGACGGCTGCGCCAAGTGCGAGCCCTCCGACGGCACCGATCGCCCCACGTTGCACGCGGGGATCGGCGGCTTCACGCCGGTCTACAGCGGGTACCTGACCGCTCTCGCGGCCCGCAACATCGGGCTGGTGAAGTGTGACGATCACGTCGCGGCTTTGCTGGACGGCGTTTTCGGCGCGGGGTCGCCGGCGATGGCCGACTTCTTCTGAACGACGCCGACAACCACGGGAGTCACGATGCGGGCGATCATTTTCGCGGTGCTTGCCGGGCTGTGCTGGGGCGTCGGTGAGATCTTCACCAAGTGGGCGATCAACACCGGACGGGTTGGGCCCTTCACGGTGCTGTTCCTGAGAGCGTGCGTCACGGTGGTGCCCGCGCTCATCGCGTGCCTGGTCGCGACACGCGTCGCGAAAACCGAGCCCGCCGAGTGGTGGAAGACCATGACGCCCAGCGTGTGGGCGATGGTGATCGGCGGATCCGGGCTGCTCGCCGGGTTCCTCGGCGTCTTCTTCTTCTACTGGGGGCTCGGCTCCCCGGGCGGGGACATCTCGATCATCCGGCCCATCGCCTTCGCGCTGAGCCCCGCGACCGCGGTGCTGCTCGGGTGGCTCGTGCTGGACGAGGGGATGACCGTGCGGAAGGCGGTCTCGGTGGTGCTGATCGTCGTGGGGATCGCCCTGCTCGCGGGGGAGAAGTCCAAGCACGCGAAGGCCGCCGCGCACTCGCCCCCCGAGCCTCTGAGCCCATCTTGAGTACCATCGGGCCCGATGGCGACACGCCCCGCCGCAGCCCAGCCCGAACCAACCGATGAAGCACTCGTCGACGCGCTCAACCGCGGCGATGCGCACGCGTTCGAGCGGCTCTACAACCGGCACCGCGAGTGGGTGTGGCGGGTCGCGGTGCGCTACCTCGGCGACGAGTCCGAAGCGTGGGACGTGGTCCAAGTCGTGTTCATGGACTTCCTCAAACGCTTCCCCGGCTTCCGCCTCACCTCGCGGCTGACGACGTATCTCTATCCGGTGACGCGACACTTCGCGTACGCGTTGGCGCGGAAACGCAAACGCGCGGCGGTCGGGCTCGACGACTCCGCCCCGCTCCCCGCCCGGGCCGGTCCCGAGATCGAACGAGACGAACGCCTCGCCCGACTCTCGCAAGCTCTGGCGCTTCTGCCCGCGATCCACGCCGAGGTGCTGCTCATGCGGTACGTCGACGATATGAGCATGGAGGAGATCGGCGCTGCACTGGGTGTCCCCCCCGGGACTGTCAAGTCCCGTCTTCACCACGCCCTCGCCAAGCTCCAGGCAGATCCCGATGCCCGGGGGTATTTCTCGAGTTCTGACCAAAACCAGTGAACCGGTCCGATCCCGGGCCGCCTTCAGGAGACGACATGAGCCACGCGCCGCTCCATCCCGACGACCCCAACGCCCCGGAATCCCTGGCGGCCGACCTCCGTCGCCTCGCGGGCAGACCCGCTTCGCTGCCGATGTTCGATGCGCGTTCGGCCGCCGCGGCTCACTTCGCCAGGCGACGCGCCGGGCGCTTGCGGGTCGCGCTGGCGGGAGTGGGGGCGCTCGCGGCCGGGCTCGCGTTCGCCGCGTGGGTGTGGCCGCCGGAAGTTGGCCCCCGTGTCTCGCCCGTTGCGCTCCGGGGTGACCTGAACTCCGACGGCCGGGTCGACATCCTCGACGCCTACATGCTCGCGCGGGCCGAAGCCGATGGTGCCGCGAACCCCGACTGGGACTTCAGCGGCGACGGGCGCGTTGATCGCGCCGACGTTGACTTGGTGGCCGGGATCGCCGTGAGGGTTGCGCCGAGCGGAGGGAAGCTCTGATGCGCGGCGCTTGGTTCATCTCAGCGCTGTTGCTCGCCCTGGTCGCGGCGTCGTTTGTCGAACGCAAGGCCCAGCGGGGCGCGCCGACCTTCGCCGCGTGCGACATCATCATCGACTGCGGCGAGCGGAGCCTCGGCGCGTACCAGATTGAGCTGACGGCCGATCGACCCGGCGCGAAGGTCGTCGGCGTCGAGGGCGGCGATCACCCGGAGTTCAAGAACGCCCCGTACTACGACCCGGCGGCCCTCAGCGGCGGGCGCATCGTGGTCGGCGCTCTCTCGCTCGCGGACGCGAAGTCGCTCCCCACGGGCGAGTTCCGCGCCGCCCGTGTGCACTTCATGCTCGAAGACCCGCAAACCGGGTTCACTGTCAAAGTCCACACCGCCGGCGACGAGCGCGGCGCGATGATGGACGTGCAAGCGAGGGCTCAACGAGCCCCAACCAAGTGAGGGATGTTCGATGCCGAGATTCAAGAACGTCGTGTGGGTGCCGCTGCTCTCCGTGGTGGCTGTTGCGCTGACCACGATCGCGGGCTGCAGCTCGTCCGGGAGTCTTGCCGCGCGGAGCGAGGATCGCGAAGCGGTGAGAGGCCTTGTCGTTGCCGAGCCCGGGCTTGGGCGCGCAGCGGGTAGTAAGGCCCCCGGCACGCCCCCGGCAGCGTCCGCGCCGACGCAGTACTACTCCGCCGGTAGTCCTCCCCCTGGGAACGCGAAGCCGTCGGCAAAGGCCGAGCCCACGTCTCCCAGCGTGCTCGCCTCCCTCATCAGCTCTCGCCCCGACGAAGTCTGGATCATCCAGCGCTCCTCACGCCCGGGAACGGTCACCGTGCAGTCCCGCGGCACCGGCACGATCGTGGTCGTCAACTCGAACGAACCCGTCGATTCGTGGCCGAAGTGGGAGCGCCTCCCGACCGTCGCCACCGACGTCCACGCCGAGATCACCGGCCTGCTTGCCGCGGTGAAGGTCGAGCAGTCGTTCACCAACCCCAGCGACCACCCGATCGAAGCGGCGTACGCCTTCCCGCTGCCGGACGACGCCGCGGTCAGCGACTTCGTGATGAAGATCGGCGACCGCCAGATCCGGGGCATCGTGCGCGAGCGCGAAGAGGCCAAGCAGATCTACGACGCCACGAAGGCGCAGGGCATGAACGCCGCGCTCCTCGAGCAGGAGCGGCCCAACATCTTCCTCCAGCGCGTCGCGAACATCGCGGCGGGCGCGACCATCGGCGTGGAGATCACCTACTACAACACGCTCCCGTGCGTCGATGGCTGGTGCGAGCTCGTGCTGCCGACGACAATCGGGCCCCGCTACACCCCCGCGGGCCAAACTCCTCCCGCCGCGGCGAAGCAGATCGGACTGTCGCCGCGGGTGAGCATCGGCGTTGACATCGACGCGGGTGTGCATCTCGGCAAGGTGGAGTCGCCGTCGCACACCGTTGACGTCGTGCGGCCCTCGGATGCGCAGGCCTTCGCGCGTCTTACGCCGGAGCGGTCCCGCAGCGACCGCGACTTCGTGCTCCGCTGGAACATCGCGGGCGAGCAGACCGCGGGCGTTGTCTACGCCACCTCCGACGTTCGAGGCGGGTACTTCGCGATGCAGCTCGTGCCCCCCTCCGTCGGCAGGAAGTTCGACCCCCGTCCCTTGGACCTGGTCTTCGTGCTCGACCGCTCCGGCAGCATGAAGGGCTGGCCGCTCAAGATCGCGCAGGACACCATCATCCGCGGCATCGACTCGCTCAAGAGCGGGGAGAGGTTCCAGATCATCGACTTCTCCGAGACCGCTTCGGGGCTCGGCTCCAAGATGCTCCCCTCGACCCGCGAGAACCGCTCCGTTGCGAAGCGGTACCTCGAATCCACTCCCGCGCAGGGCGGAACGGAGATGAAGTCCGGCCTCGCCGCGGCGTTGGCTATCCCCGAAGAGCCCGGCCGTCGCAAGGTCATCGCGTTCCTCACGGACGGCTTCATCGGCAACGAGGGCGAGGTGCTCGCGATGGTGCACAAGGGCCTCGGCGATGCGCGGATCTTCTCCTTCGGCATCGGGGCGCAGCCCAACCGCTTCCTCATCAACGAGCTCGCGGCGCTCGGCGGCGGAGTTTCCGCATGGGCGCTCCGGTCCGGCGAAAGCGCACCGGCGATGGAGGATTTCCTCGAGACCGTCCGCCGCCCGGCGCTGACGGACATCCGCGTGAGCTTCGGCGGCGAGGACGCGAAGCTCATGGACGCGACCATCCCGACCGAGCTCTACCCCGGCCGCGCGGCGTTCATCACCGGCCGCTTCAACGGACCGATGAGCGGGTCGGTCGTGGTCACCGCCCGCGCCAACGGTCGCCCGGTCTCCTTCGAGGTGCCGGTCAAGCCGGTGCGTGCCAACGCCGCGGCGATCCTCCCGAAGCTCTGGGCCCGCGGGCAGATCACCAGCCTCGCGCGGCGCGAACTCCGCGGCGAGCAGGTTGATGCGATCGGCGCGTCGCGCAACCTCGCGATCGAGTACGGGCTCGCGTCACAGTTCACCAGCTTCGTCGCGGTCGACACGACCGGCAACAAGTAACCGCCGGCGCTGGCTCAGTCCCAGATGAGCGTGAAGTCCTTCATCTCCTTGCCCGCTGTGGTGGAGATGCCGAGGTAGTTGTTGGTCCCCGAGGCGTCGTCGATCTCGTCGGCGAAGAGGCAGTCGTTCCAACGAATGCCCTTTGCATCTCGGTACTTCGAGTCTTCGGGTGACATCTGGGTCTCGAAGTTCACGTGGTTGTCGTTGTACGCGATGTTCCCTTCCCACGTCTTCCGCCCGCCGTGGATCAGGAGCGTGTTGCTCGCGGGGTTTTCGAGCGTGGCGGTGACGTTCGGAGCCCCGCCTTTCTTGAGCGACTTGATCTGGGGCCCGCGGTTGCCGATGACCGCTTCAGTAGCTTTTGATGTGTTCGCCCACTGCTTCGCACGAGCGCCGACCGGGACCATCATCGCGTAGCTGGTGTTCCCGGTCTTTCCGTTCATGAAGTCCACGCTGAAGGCCGGGTCCCACAACGCCTTGCTCTTGTCGGCGTCCGCGGCAGCCTCGGGCTTGTCGTACTGGTACTGGTCGAAGATCTTGATGTTCCGGTTGGCCTCGGCAGGGCTCACCAGAATCTCAGGACT
>JBMOHX010000253.1:0-5901 GCA_049317625.1 Phycisphaerales bacterium | reverse complement strand
CGGTCGTGTGCCGCCCGGCGCCGTAGAGGAGGACACGCCGACCCACAAGCCCCGCGAGCGTCCGCCGGAGTCTCTCCGCGCCGTCGTGCGGGACCGTGCCCGACCCCCCCACCTTCGCGGAAGTGAAGGCGGGCTCAACATCCCCCGGCCACGCCCGCGGCGGATCAGAAGCCGCCGCAGCGATCACTTCGCGCATCGCGTCATGGCAACGGACAACGTCATACCCCGCAACGATCCGCTCCCGGGCCGCGTAACCAAGGCCGTCGATGCCGATCGCGAGCGCCCGGCTCACCGCGAACGCGAGGTTCGAAGCGAGTTCACCGAGCGAGTCCGAGTCCGGCGCGAGCGCCCCGGTGAGCCCCTCCTCGATCAGCTCGGCGACACCCGAGGCGGCCGCGCACGCCACCGGCACGCACCCGCGCGCCATGGCCTCCTGCAATACCAGCGGCAGGCCCTCGGCGCGCGAGGGCAGCACGAGGACGTCCGACTCTTCGAGCAACTCTCCCACGGCCGTCGGCGCAAGCGCCCCGAGCACGCGAAGCGTGGGCGTCATCCGCGCGGCCAGCCGGAGCGAGGGGCCCGCGGGACCGTCCCCGGCAACGGTGATCACGTGCGCGATCCCTCTACGCGAGAGTTCCTGGGCAAACAGCGGAAGCACGCCGACGCGTTTGACCGGTTCGTCGAGCCTGCCAACGTACGCCACCCGCAGAACGCCGCGGCGGGCCTTCGCTCGCGGGCTCGAAAGCTCCACGCCGTACGGGATCCTCGCAATGTGCGATGTCCGCACCGGGAACGCCGCGCGGAGCTTGTCTTCTAACACCCTGCTCACACCGACGAACCTGCTGATGATCGGCGCGTAACGCTCGAGCACACGCAGTTCGTACGGAGAATCTAGGTGAGCCCAACCGACGACGCGGATACGACCAGGCCGCGCGCGCGTCTCCGCCGCGAACAGCCCGTGGCAGTCTCCCATTTGCGCAGGGAGGCACACGACCGTGCCCGGCAGCGCGTCGATCGCACGCCGGTAGTCCTCGGCGAACACCTCCGAGCGCCCGAGGCACTCGTCCATCGGCGGGAGATGCGACAGGTCGAAGACACGGACCGCGGCGTCGAGCGTGTAGCCGCCGCGCGAGTCGCTCGCCCGCGGCGCGTGCGCGATGATGCCGGTCGCCACACCGCGCCGCGCGAGGTGGTTCGCGAGTTGCACCGCCCATGTTGTGACCCCGCCGAGCGACAACCCGCTGGGGATCGCGAAGAGGACAGAGTGTTCGTGCTCACTGCTCACGGGGCGAACGCCTCATCATCGAACGCGAGCGCGAGGTAACGGCGGCACACATCGGCCATCGTCGGCGGGCGGCAGAGCTCGCTGTACACCGCTCGGAAGCGAGCGACCCGGTCGACCAACGCGGGGATCTCGTCGGGACGCTCGAAAGGAAGCCCACCGAACTCGACGAGCTCGGGGTGCCCCCCTGAGTTGAGATAGATCGCCGGAAGCCCGCACGCGAGGGCCTCGATGAGCGCGTTCGAGCACGGGTCATTGCGGCTCGCGGTGAGGTAGATGTCCTGGGTACGCAGAAGGTCTGCGAGCTCATCGCTGGGCAGGGGCGGCAGCACCCGCGTATTCGTGAAGCTGCCCTTGATGTTCCCGACGAAAGTGAACTCGACGCGCGAGTGGTCGAGGTGCTGATCGAGCCATTCGTAGACCGCCGCGCCCTTTCCCGGGTTCGGCGACCAGCTCGTCGCGACCAGCCGCACGCGCCCGCCCGTCTCGCGCGCCCGCGACGGTCGGTAGAAGGTCTCGGGATCGCAGGCGTTAAGGATCAGAACCGGCCGCACCGGTTCGAGCCCGAGCTCACGCAGCGAGCGGCGCGTGTGCCAGGACTGGATGACGGTCGCGGACGCGTACCGGCGGTTGAAAGCGATGCACCTGCGGTCGTCCTCGAGCGACTCGGGTGTGCCGCGGATCGTGCTGATCGGGCCGTCGATGCGGTGCACCACGCGCGCCGACCCCGGCGCAACGAGGGATTCGAATCGCTCCATCTCGAACTGCACACTATTGACCACGTGCGCCGAGACGCGCGGGCCCGCCTCGTTGCGAACGCACTCCACGCCCATGCGCCGCGCCTGCGCCTCGAGCGCGATCATGAACTGGTTTCCCCCGCCCCACGGCGGCGGCGTGAACTTATTCCACAGGGAGAGCACCTTGGGACCAGAAGGGACCTTCACAGCCGCGGGCTGCTCGACGACACTCACCGGCCCCCGAATTTCCGCGTAGAGCTGACGCCACAACGGCCCGACGGCCTCGGTCGTGTGGTGGGCGTCAACCGCTGCGCGAACGATGGGGACCGTGCGCCGCAGGACACGAGCATCCATGTCGGCCTCGATCCGCTCCACCGCCTCCATCACATCTCCGAACAAGCACTGCGCGGGCAGAACATCCGGCGCGTGCCCGACACGCGAGCTCAGCACCGGCAGCGACGCCGCGCCCGCTTCGAGCACCGCGCGCGGGCCGCCCTCGCTCCTGCTCGTGATCAGGCACAGGTTCGCGAGACGGTACAGAGCAGCAAGCTCCTGCCGCGGCAGGATCGCGCGCGGGTAGTCGTCCCCCGGAGTCCGCGCTCCCGCGAAGACAAACGGCACCCCGAGATCGGCCAATCTGCCGCAGACCCAGTGCCGCCGCGGCCCCGCCAGCAGCGCCGCCACCCGCCGCCCGCGCCGCCGCAGCTCCGCGAGTATCTCGCAGAACACGTCCGGACCTTTCACAAGCTTCGGCGCCGGTGCGGTTGCGATCCCGGCACCCTCGGTATCCCTATGAAAGTTCGCGATCACGTACGTATCGGCACCCAGAGCGCGCAGCTCCTCCGCCGCGCGCTCGGCGACCGCCTGCGGTGCCTGGGTCGCGCCGAACACCGCGGTTTCGACCGTGTAAGGCGCGTAACGGACCGGTGCTCCGACGGCGCGAAGCTTCTCCATCGCCGCGCGAGACTGCGCGATCCACGCCGTGACTCGGCGCGTGGCCTTGAGAAACCGCGGCTCACCCCAGCAGCGAACCGGATCGCCCGCCATGTGGCAGACCACGTGCTTGCCCGCCAGGTGCTCCGCGGGGATGCGCACCAGCGGCTCCCACCACACCGCGTGCACGACGCTCGCCTCCGATGCGTGATCCACGAACTGGACAAACGGCGTGATCGCCTCGCGCGTCAGTCGGAGATCCTCGTCGATCGCCCAACCCGCTTCATCGCCGGCGCACAGATAGACCAGCGGCCGCGTCACGGTTTCACCGCCCGCACGCCGTACCCGGTGGCGTAGCTGCGCATGTACTCGTGCGCATCACCGCCGACTCGGCGCTCCCAGTCGATCGCTTGCTCACGCAGGCGCCGCAGCGCGCCCAACGCCTGATCACGCACGCCCGGCCAGAACGTCTTGGTGTCATCCAGGTGCTTGAACCACCCGCGTACGAACTCCGCGAGCACCGCCGGCAGCATGCCCTGTTGTTCGACCTCGACCGCGGCAAACCCCGCGTCCGTCAGCGTGCCGCGCCACCACTGCGGCGTGTACCGCCCCACGTCGATAGGGTCGGGGTGCACACGGAACAGGAAGGGCGCCGTCGCGAGCAGCACGCCCCCGGGTGCGAGTAACCGCGCCGCCTCCGCGATCGCCGCCGCGGGGTGCTCGAGGTGCTCGATGACTTCCGCGAGCACCACCACGTCGGCGCACCCGCCGTCGAGGGGGATCGAGCACGCATCGGCGAGCACATCGGGCGACGCCGCGGGACTCGTGTTGACGACGGTCACACGCAGATCGAACCGGCCGATATCGAACTGCCCGCGTTTGCGCCCGCGAACGCCACCGACGTCCACGACCCGCGCGCCCGGGGGCAGCGTGCGTGCGTGCCGCTCGAAGAACTCGTCAACGAAGTAGCGGCGCACCGAGTAATCGAGCTGCTCGTGGCGCGGGCTCAGATCTCGCGGGTCGAGGCGCGCGATGCAGAGGGCCTTCGACATGTCGGCGGATGCTGGGAGTGGAGTCATGCCGACTCCGAAGATCGGCGGATGTCAGGGTTGCGCTCGACAATCGGAGGTCCGGCCCCGGTTCGGCGAACAGATCGGGCCGTGCGGACCGATATCCGTGCCATGGCACACGTGCTCCTCGGAACGCTCTCGTGCGGCGAGGCCGACCTCGACCGCTGCATGGCCGCGGCTCGCGCCCAAACCTACCCCTGCGAGCAGTACGTGATCGCCAACCTACCCGAACCCGAGGCGAACTACCGCCTCTACCGCACGTTCTTCGAGAGCACCGCGGACTTCATGATCCGGCTCGACGCCGACATGGTGCTCAGCAGCCCGGACGCGGTACGCACCATGGTGGAGCGCATCGAAGCCGGTGCATGGCACAAGGTCTCCCACCCTGTCGCGGACTTCTTCACCGATCGCCCGATCATGGGCATCCACATCTACAGCCGCAAGGTCGAGTTTGATTGGGCCGCCTTCCGGTCGGGCGAGCTCCACCCCGACCGCCGCAACAGCGTTCTGCGAGCCTCGAAGGAGGAACGCGCACGGATCTGGAAGATTTACGACGAACCCCTCGCGCTCCACTGCCACTTCGCGGACGACCACCAGTCCTTCCACTTTGGGTTCCACCGCCGGATGAAGAACCAGCTCGACGTCTGCCGCCGCGTCGCCGAGCACGCGGAGCGGAACCCCGATCCGCGGCTGGCCTGGGCCTGCCTCGGCGCGCTCGCGGCCCACGCGTGGCCGGACGCCGCCGCGGTTTCATACGGGACCCTGTTCGACGATGTCGTCTCGCGCGCCGCGGCGACCTGGCCGCTCGAGCGCGCGTCGGCGCTGCTCCGCGATGCCCTCACGCCCGTGGCGTCATGACCCCGCGACCGCGGAGCACCAGTACTCGCCCCACACGCACGTGCACTCACGGACCGTGAAGCCCGCCGCGCCGAGCTCGGACTCCAACTGGTCCCGCGTGTACTCGGTCTCATGCGTCGGGTCGCAGCGCCACTCGACTCCAAGCTCTTTCTTGAACGGCACCCGCCAGTCGCGCTCGAACGATGGGACGCGCACAAGCAACCGCGCGGGCCGGTACCACTCCCGCCACATCGCGAGCCGCTCCTCGCGCCGGTCGATATGTTCGAGCACGTTCGAGAGCACGACCACGTCGAAGCTCCCCGCGGCTCGGGCACCCGTGATGTCGCCCACCTCGAACGTGCAGCGCTCCTGAACACCAGCGACCGCCGCGGCCGCGCGGGCCTTGTCGACGTTCTTTCGATCCCAATCGATCCCGTGCACCGCGGCGCCCGTGCGCGTCGCGATCGAAACGGCGAGCGCGCCGACGCCGCTGCCGAGGTCGATCACGCGATCACCCGCTCCGATCCGCGCCGCGAAGTAGTCGTGGTACCGCGTGAGCCGGTGTTTGGGGTGCAGACCGTCCCCGCCGTCCGCCGACGCCGCGATCGCGGCCTCGCCGAGCTGTCCATAGAGCTCCGAGTCGAGCGCGAAGAGAAACTTTGCCCGTTCGGCCGGGGACATCCGCTTCGCGAGACCATGGATGCTGCGGTTAAACGCCCGCGCCAGTTCGACCGGATCGGCATCGAGCGCCGACGGCTCCCAGCGGATCTCCGGCGACACGCGGCCCATCACGCCGCCCTCGCTTTCGCGGCGCCCGCCGCGAGCGAGCGACAGAGCACCGCCTGACAGGCCATCGGCGAGCGATCGGCCCGGCCGAGCCTGAAGTCGCGCTCGCCCTGACGCACGCCGCCGAGCGGCCGATCGTCGTTGGACATCATCCGACCCAGTTCGCGGTAGGCGGCGATCGCCTCCCACTGCTTCTGGGTGCGCGTGCGGATGAGGGGGTCGACGAGACGGCAGAGGGCGCCCAGCAGCACGTCGC
>JBMOHX010000252.1:0-5920 GCA_049317625.1 Phycisphaerales bacterium | reverse complement strand
TGCTCTGCGTCACGCCGATCATCAGGCTTGAAGGGATGAACGCCCAGAGCACCCACTTGGCGCGTCGGGAAGACGTGAGGGGCGTTGAGGCTGCTGGTGTGCCCGCCGGAGTGGCATCGGCGACGACCCGCTTGAGGGTCATGACGATCGTGAGCACCATGAGCAGACCGAGGGCACCGAAGCCCAGCCCCCAGACCTGGCTCTGCTGCTGGCGCGTGAGGAGTGGCTCGAGGAGCGCGGGGTAGGCGAGCAGCCCCAGAACGCTGCCTGCGTTGCTCGCCGCGTAGAGGAAGTAGGGGTCCTTCGCGTGCTTGTGATCGGTGCGGCTGAACCACCGCTGCACCAGCGGGCCGGTGGTGGCGACGCAGAAGAACGGAAGGCCGACCATGCGGAGCAGGGACTCGAGCAGCCACGCCGTGGGATGGGCGTCGTCGGGCGTTTGGGAGTGGAGCGCGATGGGGAGCGCGAACCATGCCGCCCCGAGGACGGCTGCGTGGACGACCCCTTGCACGAGGACCGATTTCACCTTGGAAATCAGGTGCGAGTAGAGATAGCCACCCAGGAGCAACGCCTGAAAGAACACCATACAGGTGTTCCACACCGAGGGGCTCCCGCCGAGGAGGGGCAGGAGCAGCTTCCCGGTGAGGGGCTGCACCAGGAACAACAACGCGGCGGACAGAAAGATCGCAAGGGCGTAGACGACCACGTTCGACTCCAGTCGGACGAGAATACCAGAACCCCCTCGCGGGCGACGCCGGCCGGTGCCCGGCCGTACGCTTGGCCATGCCCACACTCTCGACACAAACCGCCGGTGAGTCGCACGGTCCTGCGCTGGTCGTGACGGTCACCGGAATGCCGGCGGGCGTTCCCGTCGATGCCGCGTTCATCAACGCCGAACTTGCTCGCCGCCAAGGGGGATACGGGCGAGGCGGACGGCAGAACATCGAGGAGGATCGGGCCGAGTTTCTCACGGGTGTTCGGCTCGGGGTGACGATCGGTTCCCCGGTCACGATGATGATCCGCAATGCGGACTCGCGATTGGATGATCTCGCGAAAACTCCGCCTGTCTACAGGCCGCGCCCGGGGCACGCGGACCTCGCGGGAAGCGTGAAGTGGCTGACGACCGATTGCCGCGGCACGCTGGAGCGGGCGTCGGCGCGCGAGACCGCGTCACGGGTCGCGGCGGGCGCGCTGGCGCGGTGCCTGCTGCGCGAGTTCGGCATCGAGCCCTTCGGGTTCGTGCGGTCGATCTACGAGCACGAGACGAATGTCGCGGTGGCCGAGAGCAACCTCGCGGAACTTCGTTCTCTTCGGGACGCGAGCGAGACGTACTGCCCGGATCCAGCGGTCTCCGATGCGCAGAAGGCCGCGGTGCGGCAGGCGAAGATCGACAAGACGACGCTCGGCGGGCTCGTGGAGGCGCACGTGTTCGGCTGCCCGCCGGGGTTGGGTACGTGCATGGACTGGCGAGACAAGCTCGATGCGAGGCTCGCGTACGCGGTGATGGGGATCCAGGCGATGAAGTCGGTCGAGATCGGGATGGGCCGGGGCGTCGCCGCGCGGCAGGGCCACGAGGTCCACGACCCGATCTTCTTCGACGCTGGGCTGCGCGACACGGCGCGGCTGGGGTTCGCGCGTACCTCGAACAACGCCGGCGGCACCGAAGGCGGCATGACCAACGGGGAACCGGTGGTGGTGCGGGCCGCGATGAAGCCCATCGCGACGCTGCTCCGCGGGCTCCCCTCGGTGGATCTCAACACCAAGCAGGAGCAGATGAGCCAATACGAGCGGAGCGACGTGTGCGCGGTGCCCGCGGCGAGCGTGGTGCTCGAGAACGTCGCCGCGTTCGAGGTGACGAGGGCGTTTTGCGACAAGTTCTCGGGCGACTCGTTGCTCGAGGTGCGAGCGCAGTACGAGGCGTTCCTCAAGTGGGCGCGGATGCTGCCGCTCGATCCGCCGCACACCCGGCTCGCCTGAGAGGCGTTACTGGATCAGGATCGACTTGTTCAACCGGGCGCCGCCCTCGGGCGTCACCGCGCTGACGATGATCCGCTTCCCGCGCAGGTTGTTGGCCTGTCCGGAGAAGACGAAACGCTTCACCGACTGCCGGCCGGGGACCAGGTCGGCGACGATGTTCTTCACGCGGGGGAGATCGGGCGCGAAGCAGGTCATCTCCATCATGAGCGGCTCGGTGCCCGTGTTGGAGACCGCGGCCTCGACGACCAGGTCGTTCGCGCCGGGCCCTCGAAGGCTGTAGGAGAGCTCCATGCTGGCCGAGTTCAGCCCGATCTCGATCGACCGGCGGATGGTGAGTGTGCCGTACTGCTTGTCGGCGACGAGATCGATGTTCACGACGAAGGGCCGCCGGCCCTGTTCTTCGGTCGGGCTGAAGGCGATGGTGAACGGCTCGGAGACTGTGCCGCGGGGTTCGACGGTGAAGGGCAGCGTGCGGGGCGAGATGCGCCAGTCGCGATCTCGCTTGCCCTTGGCGGCGTCGTACCCGCCTGGTTCGAGAATGGAGACCTTGCCGGAGATGACCACCGGCCAGGGGTTCTGGATGATGAGTGACCGCTCGTGCTGGTTGTTGGTTGACTCGATGAAGGCGGGCTCGAGGCGGAAGGACGAGATGAACCGGCAGAGCTCGACGTCGATGCCCTCGATGAAGATCGGCTCGTCGCCGATCGGCACGCGGACGCCGGGACGCCGTCCGGAGACGGGCGGTGCCGCCGACGCCTCGGAGGCGTTTCCGTACAGGTCCACGATCCGGAGCGGATCGTCTCCCAAGTACGCCTCGATCACCGCGTCGGAGGGGAGCGCGGACCTGTTCCACGCGACCAGAGCGCCACCTCGCTCGGGCGGGACGCCCTCCGCGGGCGCGAGGATGTAGCAGGCGATTCCTTCGGTGACGGGGAACACCCCGACGACCCGGCGATCGCCTAAGCGATCGATGAGATTGGACCACGCGGCGAGCTCGGGTCGGGGGAGGGCCTTGGGGCGACCAGTTGAGCTGACTTCCCACGGTTGCTCGATCGTGATGACGGGCTCGACGTCGGGCGAGGCGGCCCAGGCCTCCACGGACCGCTTGACGAGCTCTGAAGGCCCCGCGTTCATCCCGTACCGTTCCTGCGGGAACATCGGCATCACGACGGTGAACTCGGGCTTGGTGGAGAGCCCTTCGGTGGCCGCCATGAACGCGCGGACGCCGAGCCCCACGGCTTCTTCTGGCATCTCGGGAGGAACGACGGCGAGCGCTGTCGCGGGTTCGGCCCCGGTCAAGAGCGAAGCGGGGTTCCAGGCTCGGTCGATGCGGGAGGGCACCGCGAGCTTCGGGCCGGAGACGAGCTTCGCCAAGCCGCGTTCGAGCCGTTCGAGGTCGGCCTTGGCATCGGCCCTCCAGAACCCGCGATCGTCCCCGATCGCCCCGACCTGCCACCGACGCACGCGCTGGCCGTACCGGTCGAAGTAATCGCCGAGCTCCGCGAGCCACGGGCCGTTCTCTCCCATGAGAAGGGTCCACGGGTCGTCGGTCGGCACGCGCGTCGCGAGGGCCAGCGCCGGCGGCACCCGCTCGAGCGCGAAGGAAACCTCCTGCCACCCCCCGAGCAGCTCGTCGACCGCGGCGAGCACGCTTTGCTTCGACGGTGCTGCGCCGTGTGACGGCCAGAGCGGGATCGTGACTCGACCCGATCCGATCGCGCGAAGCATGAGCGCGAGGTCTTTCGGGTCCGCGTCGGGGAGGCCGTGGAGCAGGATGCCGAACCTGTCGCGGTCGCGCGAAGCCGCCGCTCGGGTGCGGGCGGGGCTTTCGTCGAGGGCCACGCTGTCGTTCGCGTCGCGTGGTGGTAGCCAGACCATGTCCACGAAGGAGCTGCCGACGCGCCCGGACGGCGCGACGACGTCCATCCGCACACGGTACCAGCCGAACCGAGCGAGCTTGGGTGTCCAAGTGGTCTCGATCGCGCCACCGGACTCGGGGGCGACGAACCGGTCGACCGTCTTCCCCGAGGAGTTCATGACGGCAAACTCCACGCGGAGCTCTTCGCCCGTCAGATCGCGGATGCTCGCGAGAACCTCCGGCGGGCGAGGCCCGGCGCCGACGTTAAGCGGGGCGGAGGTGGTAAGCTCCACGCGTGGGAGCTGGACGACGGCCACGTCGTCGAACCACGCCGCGCCGGCGACATCCTGATGGTTGACCGACCGGGCTCCGCGGAGTTCACCCGCTTCGGAGGGCTGGAGGAGACAGAGCTCGATCTGGATGTCCGCGGCTTCGGGGTACTCGCCGAGCAGCTCTACGGAGATCTCGACCCAGTCGTCGCTGCGAATGATCTCGCTCTCGCGGGTGCTGCCCGGGATCGGCTTCCCGGTCCTATCGAGGTATCTCGCGATGACCCGGGCGCCGGCGTGCTTGAGCCCGTCGGTTCGGATTCGGGCGGAGACCGCGTAGTCCGCCTGCGGGAAGATGGGGATGACGCCGCCCTCGAGGGCGAGGCTGGTGCTGCCGCCATCGGTGGGCGCCTTCACGGCGCCGACGCCGGAGAAGGCGAGTCCTCCTTCGTCCTTATAGACGAGCAGGGCCTCGTTCCACGGCGGGAAGCCGGGTCTTTCACGGCTCGCGGCTTTGTCGTCTTGCGCGCGGTACCAGTAGCGGGGGACATCGCTGGGGTTGGTGGTCTGCTCTTCGAAGTCGAAGAGTTTCACGATCCGGCCCGCGGTGGCGGGGCGTCCGACCTGCCCGGTGGCGGATGGGGTCGATGTGAGCAGGCAGCAAGCAGCCGCGACCAGCGTGCAGCCTGTAACCATCCGAACCCCTTCGGAACTCGGCATGGGGTGAGTATCGGCCAAGGGCTGGGCGCGGGGTGAGCCGTGGGGGGCGGGTCGCGACGGTGTTTGGGACGCGTGCGGGTCTAGCCGCGTCGGCCGGTGCGCTCCGCGAGGATCGCGGCGGTCGTTCGAAGGCAGAGATAGGTTGCGCCGAGTTCCACGGCGAGGACCACGAGCACCACGGCGAGGTACTCGACCTTGGCGAGATGCCCGACGCCGAAGAAGTCGTAGCGGTTGCCGCGGGTCATCGGCGAGTTCTCCATCTCGCCGCCGAGGGAGAGCACCATCATGCCGACGGGGTTGAACGCCATGACCGCGCCGAACACCTTCTCGACAAAGCTACGGGCTGCGCCCGATCGCTGCGCGAAGGACATCAGAATGCCGGTGAGGGCGGGGAGCGCGCCGAACAGCACCACCGCGGTCGAGAGGTTGAGCGT
This sequence comes from Phycisphaerales bacterium, assembly GCA_049317625.1. Taxonomy (GTDB): domain Bacteria; phylum Planctomycetota; class Phycisphaerae; order Phycisphaerales; family UBA1924; genus JBEIUO01. Next base: position 662 of record JBMOHX010000252.1, on the reverse strand, counting down.
CGCGGCGGCGGAGCTGCGCTTGAGCACCAAGCTGTAGAGCATCCCGGTGGCGGTGAGCAGCGCGATGGGGCCGACGAGTACCGCGGCGATCAAGGGGAGCGACATGACTCCGACCGTGCCCGAGAAGACCCCCGCGAGCACCACCTGCACCACGAAGAGGAGCGGCACAAAGTACTGCCGATTGAGCGCGCCGAGGAACTTCCCGAAGATGATCTCGCGGGCCGAGAGCGGGGTGGTGAGCAGCGTGTCCCACGTGCGGCCCTCGCGCTCGGAGGAGATGCCCGAGGTGGTGCTGACCGCGGCGACGCAGATCATCGCAACGGTCGCGATGACGCTGATCGTGAAGTGCAACCCTTCTTCGTCGACCCCGATCCGGAGGTAGAGGTACGCGAGGAAAAGCCCGATCGTGGCTCCGGCCACCCAGGCCTGCCAAGGCTTCCGGAACGGGCTCTGCTGGAGTTCTCGCCACTTGACCGGATGATCGCCGACCTCCCGGCTCTTGCCGAGAGAGATGGCGTGAGCGGGCTTCGACTCGGTCACGATCGGCAAGGGATCTGTCGGAGCGGACGGGTCGGCCTTCCGCTTCTTCTTCCTGACCGGGGCCGACGCGGCACCGGCGGCGTCGCGTGCAAGGCGGCCGCGGAGAACCATGGAAGTCAGGA
>JBMOHX010000251.1:0-5924 GCA_049317625.1 Phycisphaerales bacterium | reverse complement strand
ATCAGTCCGATCCGTGTGATCGGGCCGGACAACGAGCAGATCGGCGTCGTTTCGACGAACGAGGCGTTGCAGAAGGCGATGGAGATGGGGCTTGACCTCGTCGAGATCTCGCCGGATGCGCGTCCGCCGGTCTGCAAGATCATGGACTACGGCAAGTACAAGTACGAGTTGAGTCAGAAGGCGAAGAAGTCTCGCGCGGCCAGCAAGGCGAGCGAGATGAAGGAGATCCGGCTGGGGCGTTCGGTGAAGATCGACCCGCACGATGTGCAGGTCCGCATCGATCAGTCGCGCCGGTTCCTGATGCACGGGCACAAGGTGATGGTGACGCAGCGGTTCAAGGGGCGTGAGATCGCGCACCGCGAGTTGGGGCTGGACAACCTGAAGGAAGTCGCCACGCAGCTGGCGGACATCGCGAAGCTCGAGCAGATGCCGCGATGGATGGGCAAGCAGGCGAGCATCATTCTCGCGCCGGACAAGGCGAAGGTGGACGCGCTGAAGCGGAAGCTCGACAAGGAGCGCGCCGACAAGATCGCGGCGGGCGAGAAGGTGGAAGACGAGAAGCCGATCGAGGAGCTCGAGAAGGAGATCGAGGCGCAGTTGGCGCTCGATGAGCCGGATATCGAGGTCGACGCGGCGGATGAGACCGACGAGGCTTAAGCGTCTCGAACAATACAGTTGAACCGAGAGGTCCTATGGGTTACATAGGACCTCTTTCTTTTGCAGACCGCGGCCGTACTGTTTGCACTCCTATGGCAACCGACCCCACTTCTCCAGCCTCGGCCCGCCGCCGCGCGGACGAGCGCGTCATCCGTGTCCGCGGGGCCCGCGAGCACAACCTCAAGAACATCGACGTCTCGATCCCGCGCGACCAGCTTGTGGTGATCACGGGCCTCTCGGGCTCCGGCAAGAGCTCGCTCGCGTTCGACACGATCTTCGCCGAGGGGCAGCGCAAGTACATGGAGAGCCTCTCCGCGTACGCGCGCCAGTTCCTGGAGCAGCTGAAGAAACCTGACGTCGACGAGGTGGAGGGCGTCCCCCCCACCATCGCGATCGAGCAACGCTCCGCGAGCGGGAACCCGCGCTCGACCGTGGCGACGACGACGGAGATCTACGACTACCTGCGCCTGCTGTACGCGCGGTGCGGCAAGCCCTTCTCTTGGGCACCGACGAAGACGAAGAAGGACGGAACGGTCACGGAGCGCTCAGGCGTGGCGATCGCGGCGAGCAACAGCACGCAGATCGTCGACAGCATCATGGGGCGTACCGAAGGGACGCGGATCATGGTGCTCGCGCCGGTGGTACGCGGGCAGAAGGGGTTCCACCGCGAGAAGCTGGAGGAGCTTTCGCAGCAGGGCTGGACGCGCGTGCGTGTGAACGGCAAGCTCCTCGACCTGCGCGACGTGCTCAAAGAACCGGGCGAGAACCCGCTCGAACTGGGGCGCTACGAGAAGCACACCATCGAGGCCGTGATCGACCGGCTGGTGATCGGCGCCGAGGGGCGGCAGCGGCTGGCGGAGTCTATCGAGGCGAGCATCCGGCTCGCCGACGGCGCGGTGGTGATCACCATGGAGGGCGGCGCGGGCGAGTGGAAGGACACCGCGTACTCGACGAAGTTCGCGGATCCGGAGCGGCCGGAGTACGCGCTGGAAGAACTGAGCCCGCGGCTGTTCAGCTTCAACTCCCCCTACGGCGCGTGCCCCGGGTGCAGCGGGCTGGGGACGATCCTGGAGTTCGACGAGGCGCTGGTGCTGCCCGACGCGACGCTGAGCCTCGAGAAGGGCGCGGTCGCCGCGTGGAACAAGAACGGGCCGGTGCGGGCGTGGTTCAACCGGAAGCTGCGGAAGTTCTGCAAGGAGTTCGGGGTGAGCTTCGCCGCGCCGGTGGCGACGTTCAGCGCGGAGGCGCGGCACGCGCTGCTGTACGGGACGCGGACGAAGGAGGAGATCGCAAAGTACGGCGGGAAGTTCGAGGGCGTGATCCCGAACATCGCGGAGTGGTGGAAGAGCACGGAGAACGAGGGCGTCAAGGAGTGGCTGGGCACCTTCCTGAGCCAGACGCCGTGCAAGACCTGCTGCGGGGACCGCCTGCGCGTCGAGGCGTTGCATGTGCAGATCCAGAGCACGCACAAGGCGGACACGTCGGGGCGTTCTGAGTCGGTGATCGGCCGGCCGAAGCAGGACGGCACGATGCTGAATATCGCGGAGTTCTCGAAGCTCGCGATCACGGACGCGGTGGAGTTTGTGTCGGGCCTGGTGCTGAGCACCGAGCACCGGGTGATCGCCGAGCCGATCCTGAAGGAGGTCCAGAACCGACTGCGGTTCTTGACGGGCGTGGGGCTCGAGTACCTTTCGCTTGATCGCAAGACGGCGACACTCTCGGGCGGCGAGGCGCAGCGCATCCGGCTCGCGTCGCAGGTTGGCAGCGGGCTTGTGGGCGCGTGCTACGTGCTCGACGAGCCGACCATCGGCCTGCACCAGCGCGACAACGACCGGCTGATCTCGACGCTGCGGCACCTCGCGGACATCGGCAACACGGTGATCGTGGTGGAGCACGACGAGGACATGATCCGCGCGGCGGACCACGTGCTGGACGTCGGGCCCGGCCCGGGCGTGCACGGCGGGCGGATCGTGGCGCAGGGGACGGTCGCGGAGATCTGCGCGAACCCCGCGTCGCTCACGGGCGACTATCTCTGCGGGCGCAGGAGCATCGCGGTCCCGAAGAAGCGGCGCGAGCTCAGCGAGAAGAAGGCCATCGTCATCAAGGGCGCGGCGCAGAACAACCTGAAGAAGGTCGACGCGGTGTTCCCGATCGGCGGGTTCGTGTGCGTGACGGGCGTGAGCGGGAGCGGGAAGTCGACGCTGGTGAACGACATCCTGCTCGAGGCGGCGAAGCTGACCGTGCTGGGCGGGCGTCACAAGCCGGGCGCGCACGCGAGCTTCAAGTGGCCCAAGCAACTGGACCGGATTATCGAGGTGGACCAGACGCCGATCGGCAGAACGCCGCGGAGCAACCCGGCGACGTACACCGGCATCTTCGACGACATCCGATCGGTCTTCGTGCAGACGAAGGAATCGAAGATCCGCGGGTACAAACCGGGGCGGTTCAGCTTCAACGTGTCGGTCGAATCCGGGGGCGGGCGGTGCGAGGCGTGCCAGGGGCAGGGCGTCAAGAAGATCGAGATGCACTTCCTGCCGGATGTGTACGTGGAGTGCGAGGTCTGCCGCGGCAAGCGGTACAACCGTGAGACACTCGAGGTGACGTACCGCGGGAAGTCGATCAGCGACGTGCTGGACATGACGATCGAGAACTCGCTGGCGTTCTTCGAGAACCACCCGAAGATCCTGCGGTACCTGCGGTGCCTGCACGATGTGGGGCTGGACTACGTGCAGTTGGGGCAGCCGTCGACGACGCTGTCGGGCGGCGAGGCGCAGCGGATCAAGCTGGCGACGGAACTGGGAAAGGTGGGTGCTCCCGCGGGGCCGGCGCTGGACCCGGACACGGGTGAGCCGCTGAAAAACGCGAAGGAGGTCGGGGCGTACGGCTCGACGCTGTACGTGCTGGACGAGCCGACGACGGGGCTGCACTTCGAGGATATCCGGAAGCTGATTGAAGTCTTGAACAGGCTCGCGGACGCGGGGAACACGCTGGTGGTGATCGAACACAACCTTGATGTGATCAAGTGCGCGGACTGGATCATCGACATGGGGCCCGAGGGTGGCGACAAGGGCGGGACGATCGTCGCGACGGGGACGCCCGAGGCGATCACGAAGGTGAAGGCCTCGCACACGGGGCGGTACTTGGCGCCGATGCTGAAGAGGTGAGCCCTACGCCCGCTTCGGCAGCATCGCGCACACGAATAGTCCCGGGATGTAGAGCAACCCAACCCAGAACACGACCTGCGCCGGGCCGCCCGCGGCGGTGGTGAGTTCCCCGGCGACCAGCGTCCCCGCGGCGGCGGCGATGCGGCCGAAGTTGTACGTGAGCCCCGCGCCCAGTGTGCGGAGGAGCGTGGGGAAGAGTGGCGGGACGTAGAGCGGGAAGATGCCGAAGAGTCCCAGGCCGGTCATCGCGTACGCGCAGGTGACGAGGTAGACGTTCTCGATGGTGGGCTGGGTGCGGAAGCCGAGGCAGAGCGTGAGGAACGCCAGCCCCATGAGGATCCCGAAGGCCAGGCGCGGGCCGAGCTTGTTCATCAGGAACGTCGCGATGAAGTTCGCGGCGATGTTCGCGCTGAAGTACGCGACGGTGATGCGGGTCTTGAGGGCTTCCTGGTCGTGCTTGGTGAGCGACTTGAAGTAGTCCATCCTGGCGATCAACTGCGGCGTGAAGAAGAGGAAGGCCCAGACGACCGTCAGCGCGATGGAGATGTGGATGAGCAGGAGGATGGTGGTCCTCCGGAGCTGCGGGGAGAAGAGGTCTGCGATCTTGGGAGCCGGAGCGCTGCCGGCGGCGTTTGACCACTCCGCGGGCTCGGGGACCGAGTGTCGAATCCAGAGCGTGACGAAGGCGGGGAGCACGCCGACGAGGAAGACGTACTTCACGTCGAAATGGGCCGTGATCCAGCCGGCGCTCATGGTCGCGGCGATGCACCCGAGGATGTAGCCTGATTGGAGGACCGCGCTCGCGAGGTCGCGGTGCTTGCGGGGGAGCGTTTCGGCGACGAGGGCCGAGCCCGCCGCCCACTCGCCACCGATGCCCAGGGCGGCGAGGAATCGGAAGATCATGAGGTGCCACCAGGCGGTGGCGAAGAACGAGAGTCCGGTGAAGATGGCGTAGGTGAGGATGGTGAGGGTGAGCGTGCGGGAGCGGCCGAGGCGGTCTCCAATACGACCGAACGCGACGCCGCCGAAGGCCCAACCGATCAGGAAGACGGCCTGGATCAGCGCGGCGCGGGACTGGATGAGGCCGAGCATGCCCGCCTTGGCCTCGTCGGGGGTCACACCGTGTTCGTTGGCGATGAGCTGGGTGACGAAGGGGATCGCCACCATGACGTAGAGGTAGCCGTCGAGGCCGTCGAAGGCCCAGCCGAGCCAGGCGGCGACGAGCGGTCGCCAGGAGGTCTTTGGTTCCGGCGCGGTGGTCATGCCGCGGGAGAATACCAGAGGACGCGGCGTTTAGGCAGCGATCGCGGCGTGGCGGGACTCACCGAAGCGGTCGGCGACGGCGCGGATCTCGCCCTCGCAGGCGAGGAAGGCCTCGACGAGATCGGGGTCGAAGTGGGTGCCGCGGGCGCCGAGGATGATGTCGCGGGCGACGTGGTGTACGTGGGCGGGCTTGTAGACGCGGCGGGCGCGGAGTGCGTCGTAGACGTCGGCGAGGGCCATGATCCGGCCGGCGAGGGGTATTTCGTCGCCTTGGAGGGCGTTGGGGTAACCCGAGCCGTCCCACTGCTCGTGATGGGTGAGGGCGATGTCGCGGGCCATGCGGAGGAACTCGGCGTTGGGGTACATGCGCAGGGCGTCGCCGAGGGTGTCGGCACCGATCTGGGCGTGCTGCTTCATGATCGCGTACTCGCGCTCGTCGAGGCGTCCGGGCTTGAGGAGCACCGCGTCGGGGATGCCGACCTTGCCGATGTCGTGCAGCGGGCTGGTGAGGTAGATAAGGCGGACGAACTGCGGGGTGATGACGAGCGAGTGCCTGGACTTGGTGGCCAAGGTGTTCGAGAGGATCTGGCAGTAGTTGCGGACGCGTTCGAGGTGGGCCCCGGTCTCTGGATCGCGGGACTCGGCGAGCTTGGCGAGGGAGAAGATGGTGAGATCGCGGGTCTCGAGCGAGGTCACGCGCTGGGCGATGCGGAATCTGACCGCGAGCTCTTCCATGTTGAAGGGCTTGGCGACGAAGTCGTCGGCGCCGGAGTTGAGACCGGCGATGAGCGAGTCGCGGTCGCTGTTGGCGGTGAGCAGGATGACGTAGACGTAGCGGTC
>JBMOHX010000250.1:0-5931 GCA_049317625.1 Phycisphaerales bacterium | reverse complement strand
GCTCTCCCCTGCGCCTCTGGCTCCTTCGCCCAGCAGCCCTCCAACCAGGCCGTTTGCTCCGGCCAGCCCGCGAGCTTCACGGTCGACCTCCCCGGCGCGACCGGTTACCGCTGGCGGAAGAACGGTGTCAACCTGACCAACGGTGGCACCATCAGCGGCGCGAACAGCGCGACCCTCAACATCAGCGCCGTGAGCCCCGCTGATATCGGCTCCTACGACTGCCAGGCCAGCACCTCCTGCGGCGAGCCCATCTCCAACGCCGCGACCCTCGCGGTCAACGTCGCCCCCGGCTTCACCCTCCAGCCCTCCAACCAGTCCGGCCAGACCGGTGACACCATCGTCCTGACCGCCGCTGCCAGCGGCTCGCCCAGCTTCTCCTGGACCCGCGACACCAACCCCGTCGTCGACGGCGCGACCGGCTCGGGCAGCACCATTTCCGGTGCGACCACCGGTACCCTCACCATCACGAACGCCCAGCCCGCTGACGCCGGTTCCTACGTTGCCACCGCGACCAACGGCTGCGGCAGCGTGCCCAGCAACGCGGCCACCGTGGGCATCGGCTGCCCGGCCGACTTCAACGGCGACGGCAGCGTCGACGGTGACGACGTGATCGGCTTCTTCGGCGCCTGGGATATCAACGACGCCGCCGCTGACTTCAACGGCGACGGCAGCGTCGATGGCGACGACGTCATCGGCTTCTTCGGCAACTGGGACGCCGGCTGCTAATACACCAACCCGGAGCGCAAGCTCCGGCTGAATCAAGAACCCGGAGCGCAAGCTCCGGGTTTCTTTTTTGGCCCAGCAACCACCCTCGGCTCACGCCCGTGTTGGGTCGTCCGGACCGGGTTCCCTAGGATCCGCCATGGCGAATCCCGCTCAGCCCGTCACTCTGCGCACCCTTTTCCGAATGGCCAAGGACCGCACCCCCTTCGCCTGCCTCACCTGCTACGACGCCACCACCGCCCGGTGGCTCGAACGCGCCAACGTGCCGGTCCTGCTGGTGGGTGACTCCGCCGCGGAGGTCGTCCTCGGGTTCAAGCGGACCATCGACATGCCGCTCGAGTTTGCCATCACCCTCACCGCAGCGGTCAAACGCGGCGCCCCCAACACCGTCGTCATGGCGGACATGCCTTTCCTCTCCTACCAGTCCGACGACATCTCCGCCGTTCGCAACGCCGGGCGCTTCATGACCGAGGGACAGGCCGACTGCGTGAAGCTCGAGGTCGACCGCGCCTACGCGCCGCTGATCGAGAAACTCACCCGCGCCGGAGTCCCCGTCGTGGCTCACATCGGCAGCAAGCCCCAGCAGGCTGCCCTCAAGGGCGGATACTCGAGCGCCGGACGCACCGAAGCCGAGATCGAGGAGATCGTCGCCGACGCGATCGCCCTCGAACAGTCCGGTGCAGTCATGCTCCTCGTCGAAGCCGTGCCGGATCAGGCCACCGAGCGCATCCTCCAATCAACGTCCGTGCCGCTCATCGGGATAGGCGCGGGCACCGCCTGTCACGGGCAGGTGCTGGTGGTTCACGATCTCCTGGGGCTCACCGATCACCCGCCCAGGTTCGCCGCCCCTGTCGCCTCGCTCGGCGAGGCGGTCGCCGCGGCAGGTGCCGAATGGGTCCGGCGGGTCGCCGCGCGGAGCATCGGGGGCGTTCGGTACGAAATGAAGCCGTCCCCCGACGCCTCCCAGTCGCCTACACGCGGATAACCACCGGTCGGGAAACCCCTCCCATCGGGTTTGACGAATCGACACGCCCCCAGGGGCCGAAAGAGATGGTCCGGGGAGTGGCCGCGATCCGCTCCGCTCCCCGCGGCGTATGAAAGTCGAGCCCGGCACGCGGGTTCGGGAGCCACAGGCATGCGACGATTCGTTGCGTTCGGTCCGGCGTTCGTGGTGCTCATGAGCGCGATCACCGTGCTCCTCATCCTGCCCGGTGCCATCCGGCGGGTCATGGCCGAGCAGACCAGGGCACGCGTTGTCCTTGCCCAGCGCGAGATCGAGAGCGACGACGTGCTCGAACGCCTCAACGCCGCGGTGAGGAGCGTCGCCGACGCCGTCGAGCCTTCGGTCGTCCACATCGAGGTCCTCTCCGGCGGCCGCGGCTCATTCAGAAGCAGCTCCGGTGCGGGTTGGGTGTTCGACGAAGAAGGACACATCATCACCAACGCCCACGTCGTCGCCGGAGAGACCACCACACAGGTTCAGTTCTTCGACGGCCGCCTCGCACGCGCCGAGGTCATCGGCGCCGATGCCACCGCCGACGTCGCGGTGTTGAAAGTAGAGCCCGGTCCTCACCTCATCGCGGCACGCCGGGCGTCCGGCGATCGTCTCTACCGTGGTGACCGTGTCTTCGCGTTCGGCTCCCCTTTCGGCTACAAGTTCTCGATGTCCGAGGGCATCGTCTCGGGTCTCGGACGATCCGCCCGCGCGGGAATGGGGTTCGCCGGGCTGACGAACTTCATTCAGACCGATGCCGCGGTGAACCCGGGCAACTCGGGCGGACCGCTGGTGGACGTGCGCGGGCGCGTGGTCGGGATGAACGTGGCGATCGCGACGGCGTCGCAGAGCGAAGGAACGACAGAGGGCCAGTCCGCGGGCATCAGCTTCGCGATCCCGCTCGAAACCGTCGAGAAGCGGGTCGCGCAGTTCCTCAAGTTCGGTGCCGCGCAGAGCGGGTGGCTCGGTATCGAGTTCCGGCCGGACCACGCGTTCGGCACGAAGGACTTCGAGGGCGTCGGCCTGCTCGTCCTCGGCGTCGTGCCCGAGGGCGGCGCAGAAGCCGCGGGGGTGCGGCGGGGAGACGTGATCATCTCGATCAACGGCCAATCGCTCGCGAACGACGACGTGCTCCGATCGGTCGTGGGTGCGAGCAGCCCGGGCGACATGGTGGAACTCGAAATCTGGCGTGACGGCGAACGCATCACGCTCGGCGTGCGCCTGGGCGAAGTCCCCAAGGCCCAGCAGGTCTCCCGCGCCCGCCTCTGGCTCGCAGAACGCTACGGCCTCCTCCTCCAGAACAACCGGCCCAACGGGGTCCTCGCGGTCATCCCCGACGCGGACTGCCCCGCGGCTCAGGCCGGCATGAAGAACCAGGACGTCATCCTCACGGTCGCGGGCAACGACGTGTCGAGCGCCGAATCAGTGATCTCCGCGCTCAAAGAAGCCGGGCTCTTCGACGGCAAGACTGTCGAACTCACGGTCGAGCGTCCCGACGAAGCCAACGGCCAGGCGACCATCCAGCTACGGCGCTGAGTTCCCGTCCGCCGCGCTGATGCCCACCCGCACCGCCACACCCTGTCCGGGCACGCGGGCACCGTCCGCGACCCACTGCGGTTCCTCGACGCCGCTGTCGTTGTTGTACATGTCGCTCCACGCGATGGTCTCGGTGCCGAAGGTGGTCAGCCCGAGCAGCGTGCCGCTCATGTCCGCGTCGTAGACTCGACCGGTCCCCCGCTTGGTCTCGAGCGAACCCGCGAACACGAAGCCAGCGCCGGGCGTCGTCTCACGCAGCGACTTGCCCGACCTCAGGCTCTTCACCCACGTCGCGGGATCCTCCACTTGCTTCTGGCCCTCCCTCTCGACCTCAAACCGCACGCGCAGCCGCGGCCCCTGAGGAGGAATGGTCTTGAGCTCCGCGCCGCTCCAGTCGTACTCGCCGGGTTTGCCCGGCTCGACCCCCGCCAGCAGCAACGCGGCGTGGATGTGCGAGGGCTTGGCTTTCGTCACCACCAGTGACTCGTGCTCCTTTGAGTCGGGCGTACACGCGAACACCTCGAGGTACACCACCGGCGTCTTCGCGTTGTGCGCATCGATCGCAACACTCGCGTCAAACCACACCGTCTTTGTGCGAGCATCGAGATAGACGCTCGGAAAGACCTCCTTCGGCGCAGCCGCCTCGGCGACCGGCGCGGGTGGGGCCGCGGCCGCCGGAGGAGCCGCTGGAGCAATGTCGATCGGGGCCTGTGCGGGCGCCGGCGCGTGAGGCGCAGGTGCCGGGGGCGGTGGAGCTGTTGGGGGTGGCGCGACCGGTGCCGATCCGCAGCCAGCGAGCAGCGATCCGATCGCGATCAGCGAGAGGCGAGAGAGCTTCATGATCCGACTCCTGCTGCGCGAGCGAGCGCGGAGAACCGGTCGCCGCGGTGTTCGTAGTTCGTGAACTGATCCCACGAGGCGCACCCTGGGCTGAGCAGCATCACGTCCCCGGGCCTGGCCCGCGCGAAGATCTCGTGCACCGCGCGGTCGACGGTGTCGCACTCCAGCGGCGCACCGCCCGACTCCCGCGCCGCCGTGGCGATCGCGGCGCCGGTCGTGCCGACGGTGTACAAACCCGCGAGCCCCCGCGCGGCCCGCGCGATCGGGTTCAGATCTGCCTGCTTGTCGTAACCGCCGGCGATCAGGTGAACCCGCTTCGAATCAAACGCGGCAAGCGCCAGCAGCGTGGACTCCGGCGTGGTCGACTTCGAGTCGTTGAAGCAGCGCACGCCGCGCGATTCGCACACATACTCGAGCCGGTGCGGCAACCCCGCGAACGAGCAGACCGCCCGTTCGATCGCATCGCGCGGGGCGTGCGGCAGCGCCGCGCAGACCGCCGCGGCGGCGACAGCACCGTTCCACGCGTTGTGACCGCCGGGAATGTGCATGCACTTGACGCCCGCACCCTCCGGCACCACGACGCGCGCCACGCCGGGCGCGGTCTCCCAGTGCGCGACCCCGTAGCCCAGCACCGCGGTGTCGCCCGGCCGCTGAGACCGCAGGATGTTCCGCTTGCTCACCTCGTAGTGCTCGAACGCGCCGTGCCAGTCGAGGTGGTTGCGGGAGATGTTGGTGACCACCCCGATCCGCGGCGACCAGTCCGGGTTCCAGTGCAGCATCGCGCTCGAGAGCTCCAGCACCACCCACGTGCGATCTGTGATGCCTGTTCCCACTTCCGCGAGCAGCGAGCCGCCGATGTTCCCGCCCATCACGACGGGCTCGCCGATCTGCTTGATGGCGTGAGCGATGATCGAGGCCGTCGTGCTCTTCCCGGCCGATCCGGTGACCGCGATCGTCCGGCTCCGATCGGGCAGCCTGTCCAGCAGCAGCCCGATCTCCGTGAGCACCGCCACGCCGGCCTCGCGCGCGGCCTTGAGGTACACGTTGTCCCACGGCTTGGGAACCGCCGGGTTCGCCACCACCGCGTCGCACGCGGTGAAGTCCTCGAGCCGGTGCTCGCCGAGCCTCAATCGCACCGAGCCCGCTTTCATCAGGTCTTCCAGCGCGGCGACGCTCTCGCCCAGATCGAGTCGGTTCTTCGTGTCGGTCACGAGCACCGTCGCACCGCGCCCCGCGAGCCAGCGCGCAACACCCGCGCCGCCGCCGAAGTTCCCCAGCCCCATCACGGTGATCTTCTTGCCCTCAAAGTCCTTCATGCGAGCCCCCATGTCCTTGGCCCATGCCCTTGGGTTGATGCGCAAGGGTATCTATCCGAGCGCGACGGGGTCCACGTCGACCGCGGTCGCCGCGTCGCTCTTGACAAGCCCCGCGGCCCGCGCGGCCCCCAGCGAGGCTTGCAGCCGCCCCGCGCTCGCCGCGATCAGCACGATCTCGAACCGGTAGTACCCGGCGATCCGAGAGATCCCGCACGGCGCGGGGCCGCGGACCTCGACCCCGTCCTCTCTGGCCCTCAAGTACGCCGCGATCTCCGCCGCCGCCGCGCCAGCCTTATCGGGGTCCTCGTCGCGGCAGACGATCCGGGCCATCCGCGTCACCGGCGGCAGCCCCGCCGCGGTTCGTACGGCGAGCTCTTCGCGCGCGAAGCTCAGGTAGTCGTGTGCCGCGGCGAACCGCACCGCGCCAAGGGTCGGGTTCATGGTCTGGATGACCACTCGCCCCTGCGCATCCGCCCGCCCCGCGCGCCCGGCCACCTGGCTGAGCAGTTGGAACGTTCGTTC
>JBMOHX010000249.1:0-5934 GCA_049317625.1 Phycisphaerales bacterium | reverse complement strand
CACATCCAATGCAACGCACTCAAAACCGTCGACTTCCCCGACGCGTTCGGCCCCACAATCAGCGTGAACGGCTCCAGTTCAACCGACGCGTCCTCAAACACCCGGAAGTTCTTGAGCGTTAGTCGCGTGATCATCGGCAACTCCTGTCGGAGCATCCCGCCCCGCCCAATCCACCCTCTTCATTTTCGCTTTTCGTTTTTCGCTCTTCGCTTTCCTACTGCCCCTGCGCCAAACTGTACCCCTTCACCCCATCAAAGATCCGCAGCAGCTCGTAGCTGCACACCGTGAACTTCTCCGCGATCTTGTCCATCAGCGCCACGCACCGGCTCTGGCCGAAGGTCCCCGGCGCAACGCCCTCCTTCAACTCGAACCGCACGCGGTAGTAGTCCGTGCACTCGGTGTACACGCTCCCCGTCGGCCACACCTGCGTGCCGCGGTTGCTGATGAGCGTCAGCCGGAACGGCGTATCCTCAACGCACCGGCCCATCTCCTCGGCCAGCGAGATCGGCGCGAGCGGCGTGTCCAGATAGATGTCGCACCCCATCACGTGCGTCACCACGTTCTTGAACGTGCGGATCACCTGCTGTCCCGACGGCCGCGGCGGCCGCATGTGGCACACCTCACCGGCATCGGGCACCGGGACCGGCGGCACCGTCTTGGGCGTGCTGCCAAGTCGATTGATGATCGCCCCCGTGAACTGCGCCGTGTTCATCGCGGGCTTGCTGCGATCCCCGAAGTCGCCGGTGTGGTCCCCGCTCTCGAGAGTCGCCAGCAGCGCGTTCTCGATGTGCGCGGCTTCCGCCCCCAGACAGATGTGACGCAGCATCATCAGCCCCGAGAGAATCAGGCTCGTCGGGTTCGCGATCCCCTTGCCCGCGATGTCCGGTGCCGTCCCGTGCACCGCCTCAAAGATCGAGATGTGGTTGCCGATGTTCGCGCTCGGCGCAAACCCGAGCCCGCCCACCAACCCCGCGCACAGGTCGCTCACGATGTCGCCCTGCAGGTTCGGCAGCACCACCATCTGGTACTGCTGCGGCTTGACCACCAGGTTCATGCACAACGCATCGACGATGACGTCCGCCAGCTCGATCTCCGAAAAGTCCTTCCCCGCGGCCTTGAAGCGATCGAGGAACAGACCGTCGGTCATCTTCATGATGTTGGCCTTGTGGCCGCAGTGCACTTTCTTCAGGCCCAGCTTCCGCGCGGTCTGCAGCGCGAACCGGTGCACCGCGTCGCACCCCGGCGCGCTGATCAACCGCTTGCACTGCACCATGTCGTTGCTCAGCCGGTGCTCGACCCCGCCGTAGGTGTCCTCGATGTTCTCGCGCACGATGCACATGTCGATCGCCATCCCGGCGCGGCTGTACACCGTGTCGACACCCGGCAAGGTCTTGAACACCCGGTAGTTCGCGTACGCGTTCCACAGCTTCCGCGCGGTCACGTTGATCGACTTGCCCCCGCTCCCCTTGGGCGTCTCCATCGGCCCCTTGAACAGGATGCCGCTGTCCTCCACGATCCGGATCGCCTCGTCGGTCATGCCCCGTGAGTTGCCGCGCGTGAACACACTCGCGCCCATCTCCACCGGCCGGAACTCCACGTGCTTCATCACCCCGGCGGCTTTGAACAGTTCGAGCGTCGCGTCCATGATCTCGGGGCCGATGCCGTCACCGGGAGCGAGCGCGATCGAAACGTGATTCGACATACCTTCGGACTTCCTCTCTGAACCCGGCCCGCGGTCCGCCCGTACACTGCTGCGGCCGCGCCCGAGTGGGCGTGGACAATGGGGTCCAAGGATAGTCGTGCCGCTCCGTACATCGCGGGCCGCGCACGCCCGATACCAGAGGTCAGAGATGTCTCAAACTCAAGTCGCCCGCGCCGTCCGAAACCTGAACTGGGTCCACGCCACCGCCCAGAAACTCACTCAAAGCTGGCCCGATGACAAGGCCCTCCACCAGAACACGCCCACCGAAAACCACCTCCTCTGGACCATGGGCCACCTGGCCTCCACCTACGACTGGTTCCGCACCCTGATCGCCGGCGGCGAGATGATCGTCCCCGAGGCCTATTACAAGACCCTCTTCGGCTACGGCTCCAAGCCCCACAAGCACGCCGCCGAGTATCCCGCGATCGCCGAGGTCCGCTCGTACTTCGACAAGTGCTACGCCGCGTTCGTCGCCGCCGCGGAGAAGCTCTCCGACGCAGACGCTCATCTTCCTTGCGTCGGTGATTCGCACGGAATGGCCGCGGACCGCCTCGAGGTGATCGATCGTGTCGCCTGGCACGACGGCTGGCACTCCGGCCAGCTCGCGGGGCTCCGCAAGTCGCTGGGTCTGCCCTCGGTCACCGGCTGATCCTCAGCCGCCAAACCGGCGAGCCGCCCGCGTAAGGCGGTCCCAGATCGCCCGCCAGATGTCTGTGTCGCCCGGGGGCGCTTCGATGAGAATCGCCCTCGGCGACATCGCATCGGCCTCGCGCAGCGCCCGGTACAGCCCCGCGGCGTACGTCAGGTCTTCACCGGGTAGCCGGATCACCTTCACGCCCGGTCGCTCCCGCGTGTCGAGAATCGCCAGCAACACCGCCGGTGACAGTTCCCGAGCCGCGGGCTCGATCGTCTCGGGCGTCACAATCCACGCCGGGCACCGCGGCGCATAGTGTGTGGTCTGCTGGCCCGGGGCCCTGGCAAACGCCTCGCCGTCGGGCGCGACCGGCGCGTACGGCGCGACGTCGCAACCCAGCACCTCGCCGATCTGCCCTGCGCTGATGATCCCGGGCCGCAAAACCCGCGGCGTGCCGCCCAACGCGACAACCGTGGACTCGATGCCGCGCGTGCACGCGCCGCCGTCCAGAACGAAGACGTCCTCCGCGGAAAAACTCTCCCGCACATGCGAAGCGGTGGTGGGGGAGACGTGCCCTGACAGATTCGCGCTCGGCCCTACCAGCGGGCCGCCGAACGCCTCGATCAGCGCCAGCGCGGTCGGATGGTCCGGGCAACGCAGCGCCACCTCGGGGCCGCCGGCGGTCACCTCCGACGGAACCCGCGCCGCCTTGGGCAGCAGGATCGACAGCGGCCCGGGCCAGAACGCCCGCGCGAGATCCTCAGCCTGCCGTGGCCAGTTCACGACTAGCGGCCTCGCCATGTCCGGGTCGCTCACATGCACGATCAGCGGGTTGTTCGCCGGCCGCCCCTTCACTTCAAACACCCGCCGCACCGCCTGAGCGTTGAGCGCATCAGCACCGAGCCCGTACACCGTCTCCGTCGGAAACGCGACCAGCTGCCCACGCTTCAAGCGGTCAACGGCCTCGGCGATGTCTTCTGGGCCCG
Organism: Phycisphaerales bacterium; assembly: GCA_049317625.1. Classification (GTDB taxonomy): domain Bacteria; phylum Planctomycetota; class Phycisphaerae; order Phycisphaerales; family UBA1924; genus JBEIUO01. Next base: position 2,612 of record JBMOHX010000249.1, on the reverse strand, counting down.
CGATCAACGGGGGGCTTCCTGCGGTGCTTCCGCCGCAGCCGGAACCGGCTGGTCCTGCGCCGCGGGCTCGGGTGCCGCGGCAGGATCCGCCGCCGGCGGCAAAGTCTCGCCGGTCCTGGGCGGTGCCTTGTACTCCCAGCCCACCGGCGTCGCGTCCGGCAGGTCGATTGACGGCCCGTCCGGGACGACGAACTGAATGTTGTTGCGTTCGAGCGTCGTGCCCATCGCCGCGAAAAGGTCGGCCAGCGCGATGTTGTACTCGATCACTGCTTGCACTTCTTCCCGCTCCGCGGAGGCGACGCCCTCCTGCCGGTTCAGCTCCAGGTCCAGACGCTCGATGGTCCGCCCCTTCACCTCGTTGTCGATCCGCAGCACCCGCAGCGCGTTGGTCTCGCTCAACCGCGCATCGCGGCTCTGTGCGATGAGCCTGAAGTTCAGCTGCACACGCACGAGCGCCGACTTCACCTCGGTGACGATCGTTTGAACCTGGTTCCGGTACGCGAGCACGGTCTGCATCCGCTCGAGGCGGCGCCGAACATAGTCCGCCTCGCCCTTGCGGTTCCCCAGCGGATACTCGAACACGAGCGTCGCGAGGTAGCTCACAAAGTCCGTGTTCCCGGCGTCGGCGAACGCCTCGCCGGCGGTGTTGTCCAGCGACTGTGACCTCGCCTGCAAGCGCAGGTTTAGATCGGGCAGCCGGGAGTTGTCCGCGACCATCTGGCGGATCGAGGCGTCGTCGATCCCGGTGATGGCCTGATGAACCTCCGGCCGGAACTGCAAGCCCGATCGGATCGACTCGCGGAGGCTGAACTTCACCGGCGCATCGATCGCCAGGTCGCTCGGCAACACCAGCACCTCAGAGCCCACCGGGAGCTCCGGAGAGTTCATGAGCTGCTTCAGCCGATCGCTGAGCAGGCGCAGCTGAGTCTGGGCACGCAGCACATCGGCGCGCCGACGCTTCACCCGCGCCTCGGCGTTCGCCACCTGCGCGTCGTTCGCGTCGAGCTGCCGGCGGTTCCGCACCACCGACGCCGTCTCTTCGCCGCTCGCCAGCAGCCGCTGCAGAATGAGCAGGTCCTGGTACGACTGCACGAGCTGCCAGTACGTCCGCTCGGTATCGGTCGCCGTGCGAATCAGGTCGCGCTTGAGCGTCAGCACCGCGTTGCGCTCGACGTTCCGCGCCACGCGGATCTCCGCCTGGCTGACCTCAGAGCCGAAGGACTTGAGCAACGGCTGGTCGAACTGAACCGTGAAGCTCGCGAGGTTCGCCGGGTTCGGCCGGCTCCGCACGCCGCGCGACTGGTCGTCCGTGTACGCGTACTCGTGCTGCAGCGTCAGCCGCCCGCCGCTGATCGTGTTGCGACGCAGCCCCAGTTGCTGGGTCACGTTCTGCGACATCGTGCTGCTCGAGCCGAACGCCGAGTTGTTCACGCTCGTCGACACCCGCGGCTCGTCCGAGTTGTTCCACGTCGTGTTGCTCGTGAAGACCCAATCAAACGCCGCCGCCGCGGACACCACCTGCGCCTCACCGATCCCCGGCCCCAGGCGTGCAAACTGCACCGCCATATTCTGCTCCGCCGCCGACTGCACCGCCCGCTCAAGGCTGACCTTGACCGTCTTCATCTTCCGTCCCAGCAGGTCCTGCCCGAACTCCGCCGTCGTCTTCTGCCAGGCCTTGGGGCCCGCCATCTCGTCGAGCTCCGCCAGAATGTCCGGCCGCACCTCGTCCCGGGCCGTCTCCAGCTCCCGCTCGGTCACCACCGGGCCCGTCTCCGTGTTCGCGTCGACGAACTCCTTCGCCGAAGCTTGCACGATCGCCCGTCTCAGTTCCTCGCTCGGCGAATCGCCAAACGGCGATTGCGCGCAGCCCCCCGCGGCCAGCGCGACCGCCAACGCCAACCCCCGCGCTGCCCGGCGCGTGCGTGACCGACCTCCCAACGCGATCAGAGCGGATTGCATGCGCGGTGAAAGTAGCCGATGCGAGGCTTCCAGTCAAAGACCAAACCCCGCGCCAAACTCGGGGTGTCCTCTTGCCCGACGCGCCCTATCATCCCCGTACAGCCGCGGCAAGGACGCCCCGGCACGCCGCTCGGAGGCGGCACGCCGTGCCGGATGGTGCATCCGGCCTCACGCGGCGTCGCCCCACACGGCCCCGAACTTTCGGTGGAAACACACGATGAAGACCTTCCGCGCCCTCGCCATCTCCGCTTCGACCCTGCTCCCCCTCGCCCTCGGCTCCGCCGTCCCCGCGTCGACCGCGTTCGGCCAGGTCAAGGAAGCCCCCGCGTCCTACCTCGCCGTCGCGCAGGAGACCGCCTCCGGTCACTGCAAAGACAGCGAAAACTATTACAAAGTTGTCGAGCTGAAGAAGGGCCAGGTCCTCTATTGCGACGGCGCGAGCGACACCTGGTCCCGCGTCTCCTACCCGCCCGAAGCCACCGTGTTCGTCAAGGTCGAGGAAGTCGTCGCCGACGGTGACAACCTGAAGACCGTCGCCCCCACCAAGCTCCGCGCCCCCGCCATGATCGCCGGATTCGCCGCGTCGTGGCAGCCGCTCGTCGCGACCCCGTTGCCCGTCGGCACGGTGCTCCGCAAGAAGGAAGAGGTCCGCG
>JBMOHX010000248.1:0-5979 GCA_049317625.1 Phycisphaerales bacterium | reverse complement strand
GGGGGTCGACCTGTGAAGTGGGTGGGGACGAACGTCGCCGAGTCTCTACCGATCTACGGGGCCGGTCCCTCGGCGCAGGCCCTCGGCGTGAACGGCGACGGCAGCGTGATCGTGGGGTGGAGCGGATTCGGCTATCCGTACGATCAGGTCGCGGTGCGATGGGTGAACGGACAGGTTGAGTCTCTGGGAATCCCTCCAGGCTTCGTGCGCACTTGGGCGACGGGCGTGTCGGCGAACGGGTCGGTGATCGTTGGTGTAGCGGAAGCACCGGGGCTCGTGTCGCAGGCGTTCGTGTGGACGCAGGGCACGGGCATCACGCTGCTCCCGAACAACGCCTCGCCCTACACAACTGTGACCTCGGTGAGCGCCGACGGTCGCGTGATCGCGGGGCGGTCGGGCGCGGACTCGGTGGTCTGGAAGGACGGGGTGTTGTACCGCGTGCAGGCGGAGTTGATCCCCGCCGGAACCGTGATCGCGCCGTTCACGAGCCTGGCTGGCGGGGCGAGAGTGTCGCGCGACGGGACGACGATCGCGTCCGCGGAAGTGGTCCGCGAGGCTCCGGGGGACGGCGAGTATCACGCGTGGGTGGTCGTGCTTCCCGAGTGGTTCACGGGGCCGGGTGCGTGTGCCGCGGACTTCACCGCGGACGGAGCCGTCGACGGCGACGACGTGATCGGGTTCTTCGGCGCGTGGGACGCGGGCGAGCTCGCGGCGGACTTCAACGGTGATGGCGGTGTCGACGGCGACGACGTGATCGCGTTCTTCGGCGCGTGGGATTCGGGGTGCTGACGCCGCTGCGCGTAGATTGGTAAAGCGATAAAGCGAAAAGCGATAAAAAGGAAGCGGGTGCTGGGGGACGGCGTTCACCTCGCTTCGGCGGACCGAATCGAGGTGAGCGGCCTTCCCGTGCACGAAAGTTCCAGAATCCTGACACGGGGCGAGACGGAGCACCGCATGGCGAGAGAGCGGAGCGCATGCAGCGGGTGTGCGGGCGCGGACCTTCTCTGGAGGAACTGACGATGCGATCGACCGAGGTATTGGTGGCGGCGTTTGTCGCGTGGGCGGGACTGGCCGGCGAGGCCCTTGCTCAGCAGTACAACGATGGTGTCGGGCGAGAGTGGCGGCAGGTCAACACGACCACGGGACTGAGCTGGTCGCAGGTTGCCGGGGTGTGCCCCGCGGATGGAACCGGTCCGTGCGCCGGAGCGGTTGGAGGAAGGGACCTCACCGGATGGTACTGGGCGAGCCAAGCCGAAGTGCAAGAGTTGTTCGCGCAGTTCGCGCCGGAGCTTGCGGACCTCGAGTGCGTGGGCGGACCGGCGTTTGTTCTGCCGGGGCTCTACATGCTTGGCGGGGGAGTGCTGAACCCGACGTGGTCGTACTACACGACCTTCGGGGGGTACTTGTACGTCAGCGGCTGGACCCGCACCCTCGGGAGCGGCACCACGGCGATCGTCGCCTCAGCCTCTGCCCAGTACCCCGTGTTCGATGGCTCGCTCTGCGTGAGCGGCCAGGCGGAAGTGAGCGCGGTGCCGCAGTTCAACGGTGTTTGGCTGTGGCGGCCTGTCGCGTGCGCCGCGCCGACTGTGACCCTTCAACCGACCGATGAAGTGACGTGCGGGCGCGGCGGGTTGGCACGTTTCACAGTTGAGGCGGCGGCCACCGGGAACGCGACGTTTCAATGGAAGCGCAACGGGATCCCCATTTCGACTGAGGTGAACCCGAGTGCCTCAAGCCCTGAGCTGGTCCTGGTTGGCCCGACTGAGTCGGCGGAGTACGACTGCGTGGTCACGGACAGGTGCGGGAGTGTGACCACTGAGGTTGTCTCGCTCGTTGTGTGCCGTGCGGATGTCGATTGCAACGATGGAGTTGACGGCGACGACGTGATCGCCTTCTTCGCGGCGTGGGACTCGGGCGAGCCCGACGCGGACTTCACGGGCGATGGCGGCGTTGATGGCGACGACGTGATCGCGTTCTTTGGCGCTTGGGATTCGGGGTGCTGACGCCGCTTCGCGTAAATGTGCAAAGCGATAAAGCGATAAAGCGATAAATGGGAAATGGATGCGCGTGGGCTCGGGATTGGGGTTGGTGGACTTCCGCGGGCCCGTAACGTCTGGGGTGGTGTGGGCGTAAGACTCCGGGGTTGACCCGGAGGAACTTCGCATGCGGCGCGGATTCTCGCTCATCGAGTTGCTCGTGGTGATCGCGGTGATCGCGACGCTGATCGGGATCCTGCTGCCCGCGCTGGGCGGCGCGCGGGAGTCGAGCCGGGCCACCAAGTGCAAGACCAACGTGCGGACGCTCGCTCAGTCTTTGCAGGTGTACGCGGGCGATCACCGTGAGATCTTCCCGCACTGGTCCGCGTGGCAGGTTTACGGCGGCGACGGGTTCAGCAACGAGGACACTCCCGGCCCGGGTTGGGCCGAGCTGCTCGAGCCGTACCTCGACCCGCAGGTGACCGGGCGATTGGACGCGTTCAAGTGTCCCACGCGTCTCCGCGACGAGATCGCCGTCGCGTACTTTCTGCAGTCGCGGTACACGTCTTCCCTGGTGGGGATCCATTTCCGCCGGTCGATCAGGTTGAGCCAGATCGAGTTCTCCTCGCAGTTCGTGCTGACCGGCGATGCGACGAACCCCTACCTCTTCGCGGGGCCATACGGCGGGCCCCACCGGGTCCCCAACGTCGACCCCGACGACGCCCGCGAGCCCGCGACGCTGTACGACGGCGAAGGTGATCGCGTGCCGCACAAGGCGGGGTCGATGCTGGGATACCTGGATGCGCACGTCGAGCCCGCGAAGAAATACGAGAGTGGCAAGATGACCTGGCATGGGCGGGCGATGAAGTCGTGGGAGGAGATGGAAGTGGGGGGCTGATCCCGCTCTCTCGGCGGTGCCGCCCGGTCGACGACGGCGTTCCTTAAGAAAGGGAGAAGGAAACAAGAAGGGAGTGCGAAGGCGGCGTGAAGGTCGTGGAAACCTGGTGCAAGGAGGCTTCTCACCCCCCGCGATTGTGGGTACGGTGAAACTTCATTCAGGAGTGGTTCGCCATGGCAACGCCCGCCCCGATCGTCAACATCCCCAGAGCCCCGATGGGTGCCGGGCCTGTCGCCGCGTCGATCGAAGAACCGCGCGGGTTCTACGGCGCGGCACCGGGCGAGTTCGAGCTGGCACCCCGGCTCTACTGGCCCACGACGATCTTCTCCCGCAAGTACCGGGACCACGCGAAGGACGCGCCGTCGATCATCGACCATCTGCAGGAGATGAAAGCGGCGCAGAAGAAGAACATCGAGAGCAATGTCGCGCCGACGATGAAGTCCGAGCACGGGTTGTTCGAGAGCAAGTTCGACCTTTTCGAGACGACCACGCACGAGCCGTTGAAGCGTCTGATCGGGTTCATCGAGTCCAGCGTCAAGCGGGCGGTGTGGCACGTGAACGGTCGGTCGGTTGATGTGAACCGGATCCGGGTCAAGTTCGTCGATTCGTGGTTCCACATCACCAACGGCGCGGGCTTCCACGATGCGCACTACCACGGCGGGTGCTCGTGGTGCGGGATTTACTACCTCCAGATCTCCGACGTGCCGGCGAACCTCCCCTCGCACGCGCCCAACGGCGTGAACCGGTTCTACGGGCCGATCCCCCACGGCGGGCTGCTCAGCGACTACGGGAACCACTATCTCGGTGCCGGGCACGTGGACGTGCCACCCTCGCCCGGGACGTTGGTGATTTTCCCCGCCTACCTGCTGCACAGCGGGCTTCCCTACTCCGGTGCGCAGGATCGGGTGATCCTCTCGTTCAACTCCTCGGCCGAGTTGCTTCCGCCCACGACCTGAGCCGGGCCCGGGCAACTGGCGGCCGACCGGGCGGAGTGTTCGGAGGGAGTCCCCGCCGGGGGTTCCGCGGTGATGCCGCGGCCCTTCTCCAGTCCTGTCCTCCTGCATATCATGCAGATTGCGGCTTTCGGGACGCGCGAGCAGGAGGGAGCAGCGCGGCCCCGTCCAGTACTTGTCCCTCCGGGTGTTGAAGTGGGAGATCAAATCATGCGTGTGTTTTCCAAGGCATTCGTCGCGGCCTGCGGGCTCGCGATCGGGCTCGGTTCCGTCTGCGCGCAAGCGCAGGTGCTCCAGGCTCCGGCGGCGGTCGATCAGAACGTCAACCTCGAGCTCCTCGGGCTCACCGGCGGCGAGCTGTTCCACATGAACGTGGACCTCGCGCAGGGCCAGCCGACCGAGCTGCAGGTCCCGATCAACGGCGAGATCCGCACCCTCAAGCTCGCGCCGCACTCGGTGCGGGCCCCGGGCTTCAAGCTCTACGAGTCCCGTCAGAACGGCGAGCTGTTCGAGGTTGACGCGGGTCCCGTGAACACCTTCCGCGGCACGGTCGACAAGCAGCTTGACGCTGTGGTGGCCGGCGGCGTGATGCCCGACGGCGTGTGGGCGACTGTCGCCCTCGGCGCTGACGAGCAGTACTGGATCGAGCCGGTTGCCGGCCGCGTGGCCGGCGCCCCCGCCGACCTGTACGTGATCTACACCGCCGACCAGGTTCGCCAGACGGGCGCTTCGTGCGGCGTCGAGGAGACCCAGCACCGGATCGGCGAGCGGTTCGGCGGCGGCTACAGCGAGCGTGGCGCGACCCGCTCCACCGCTCAGGTCGCGGTGGAGTGCGACTTCGAGTACTTCAACCTGTACGGCAGCTCGGGGCTGGTGAACAACCGCATCAACCTCGTGTACAACACGCTGAATGTCCAGTACGAGCGCGACGTGGACATCGTCCACACGATCACGAGCACCATCGTGAACGTCGTCGAGCCCGATCCGTATAACCAGGGCACCACCGGCGGCATGCTCGACGAGATGCGCCTCTTCTGGACCGCCAACCGCGGCGGAATCACCCGCGACATCGCCCACATGTTCACCGGCAAGCCCACGGGCGGCGTGATCGGCACCGCCTACATCGGCGTGGTCTGCAACAGCTCCTTCGGCTACGGCGTGTCGCAGACCGACTTCAACAACTTCAATCTCTCCAGCGCGGCCGACTTGGTCGCTCACGAGACCGGCCACAACTGGAACTCCTGTCACTGTCCGTGTTCCAACCCGGCCTTCACGATGAACCCGTTCATCACCTCGATCAACCGCTTCGGGACGACGGGTGACGAGTGCGGCACGAGCTCCATCGCGGCGATCGTCGGCCACCGCAACAGCCGCAACTGCCTCACCACCGGCTCCGACACTGGCCCCCTCAACAACGCTTGCTCCTCGGCCACGGACATCGGTCCGGGCACCTGGGCCTTCAGCAACGTGGAAGCCACCACCGACGGCCCCTCCACCTGCGGCGGCATCGGCAACGATGTGTGGTACACCTATGTCGCTCCTTACGACGGCACGGTCGTCGTCAGCACCTGCGGCACGCACGACGTGAGCTCGTTCGACACGGTCGTCGCGGCCTACTCCGGCTTCTGCGGCAGTCTCACCAACATCACCTGCAACGACGACAACACCGGCCAGTGCGGCAGCTTGGACAACCCCACTCGGCGCGACGCCTACATTGAGTTCGCTGTGACCCGCGGGACGCGGTACTACATCCAGGTCCGCGGCTTCGGAAGCTCCACCGGCTCGGGCCTGTTGAACTTTGGCATCACGGGGTGCTCGGCTCCCTTCAACGACGCCTGCGGCAACGCGACGATCGTCGGCGACGGCGCGTTCCCCTTCAGCACCGTCTGCTCTAGCACCGACGGCTTCATCGACACCGCGGCCGGCTGCACCTCGTTCGGGTACCAGCAGACTGGCTCGGACATCTGGTTCCAGTACGTCGCTTCCTGCACCGGCGACATCAACGCCTCGATCTGCGGCCCTGACCGCAGCTTCGACACCAAGATCTCCCTCTACGCCGGTTGCCCCTCCGGCCCCTACCAGGCCATCGCCTGCAGCGACGACAGCTGCGGTAGCGGATCCTCGCTGACCTGGGCCGCCACGAGCGGCGTTT
>JBMOHX010000247.1:0-5991 GCA_049317625.1 Phycisphaerales bacterium | reverse complement strand
CAGGAGGTGAAGCGGGGCTTCAACTGGTCGGAGCGATTCGACTTCGGCGGCGTGCCGGTCCGGCGCGACGCGATCGTGCTGTACGAGCACTGGTTCGCCGCGGACGTTCGGGAGAAGGGCTTCGAGGTGACCCGCGCAGCGGGGTACCGCGAGACGCTGCGGCGGACCATGCGCGAGTGCCTGGACAAGCGGGTTCCCCGGCGCGACGAGGACGGGTTGATCTGCATCGACATCGAGTTCGCGTGCCCGTGGTGGGGCGATCGGACCGGCGGCCCCGGGCTCTCGGCGAAGATCCCGCACGCGACCAAGTACTACGACGCGTGGGAGAAGTACATCGAGCGAGCCGAACCGACACTCGTCCTGGGACGCGGGCCCGAAGAACGCGAGCGGGCGCTGCGGGTGAGCTACGAGGGTGCCGTGCGGGCGTGGTTCGCCATGGTCGTCGAAGAAGCGAGAGCTCAGCGGCCCGGCGCGAAGTTCGCGTTCTACGGAATTCCGAACGGGAGTCGGCACGACAACGACTACGCGGGCGCGAAGGCCGCGGAGCACCAGGGGCTCAACGACCGCGCGAAGTGGATGATCGACCTCGCCGACTGCGTGATGCTCCCGCTCTACCAGGACAAGGCGATCGTGAAGGGCAACGAGGTGCAGCGAAGCCCGCGCGAGATCACCGAGAAGCAAGGCCGCGACTTCATCGCCTCCAACATCGCCGAGGCCAAGCGGCTCGCCGGCGACAAGCCGGTGTACGTGCTCGCGTCGATGCTCTACCCCGACTACACGAAAGACTACCTCCCGAACGCCGCTGCGAAGCCGCTGAACCCCGAGAACCGCGAGGCGATGTTCCGCCTACCCAAAGAGTGCGGTGCCGACGGTCTGATCTTCTGGATCCACTTTGATTCCGCGGAGACATTCCGCACGATGCAGCGTGAGTACTCCGAGCGCGTGGCACCGGTGCTCCGCGAAGTGGTGGCGGACTGATACCGGATTTCACCCGCAGCCCGGGCCGCCGCCGGCGTCCCACGCGGTGAAGAACGCGATGACGTCGTCGCCGTCGACGCCGCCGTCGTCGTTGAAGTCCGCCGAGGGGTCGCTCACGTCCCAGAGCCCGAAGTAGGAGATCACGTCGTCGCCATCGACGCCTCCGTCGCCGTTGTAGTCGGTGCGGCACACCGGTGCGATCCCGCCGACGCGGTAGATCCCGCTCCCCTGTGCGCCGATGAACCCGATGTAGAGGGAGAGCATCGTGCCGCGACTGATCGGGTCGTAGCCCAGACTCTCGCGCGTCATGGCGACCTGCTGCACCTCGCGCCCATTCACGATGTCGCCCGGGCCGACGAGCCGGCGGAGAGTCCCGCCGTCCCAGAGGAAGATCGTGCCCGCCGTCGGGCCGTTGTTCGAGAGGAACGCCACGACGTTCCGGCCTCCGACGGCGTTCGCGGCGACCGTACCCACGCCGAAGGAGGGGCCGAAGTTCCCACCTCCCGGGAGCGGAGTCGCGTTGGTTGCGATGAGACTCGCCGCGCCCGCGCGGAGGTGGTAGAGACCGGTGATTGACTCGTTTGTCGCCGCGTGACGTCCGTTGATGAGCAAGGTGACGCCGCCCGCGCCGTCGAGCGCCAGGTGGTTCTGGGAGATCGAGTACCGCGCCGCGAAGGGCAGGAGTGGCCCGCTGTTGTTGATCACCTCTGTGTCGGACCCGGAGGCGATGTCGTGCAGGAAGACCCCCTGCCACACCCACGAGGTATTGTCGGATCCCAACCGAGCCAACTGGCCCGCGCGCAACGAGTCGGCGGACGAGGTGCTCCGCACGCTCCCACCCGGAGAGTCAACGAGCCGGCCATTGAGTGTGGGGACCACCGTCACCCCCGAATCACGGCGCACGAACTCGAGAAACTGGCTCCCGCCGTCCTCCCCGCTCGCGATGAAGTACACGTCGCGCCCTTCGGAACGTGACTGCGGAACGCCCAGACTGTTGCACAGCCCAAGTTGCGGCAGCACGGTACCGCCGAGGGTGACCAGCGGCGCGATCTCCCCCGGGCCCGCCGCGTAGAGACCACCGAAGTTCAAGCCCCCGCCGTCGTAGTCGTAGAAGCACTGCCAACCGTCGGCGGGGCGCAAGCGATCGAGGTAGCCCGTGCAACCCGTGTAGCCAAAGGCGCCCGTGCCCACGGGACGGGGTGTGTCGTATGCGTCGATCGCGTACTCATTGCCCGCGGCTGCGGACCACTGGTAGATGTTGAGCGAGCTGAAGCAACTGATGCCCCCGTCGCTGAACGTGATCTGCTCGCCGTCTGTGACCGGCAGGGAAACCGATGAGAATGTGCCCGAACCACTAGGGTGTTGGATCTCCGTTGTCGCGACCGGGATGAAGTCGAAGGGTTGGGCGTGGGCCTTCCCCGCCGTCGCGAGCGTGTACGCCGCGACAAGCACCGAACTCGTACGTGCAAAACGCATGGGCTGCTCCTCAGCGAAAACAGTTCCGACCTCCCCAGAACGCGGGTCCCAGCGAAAACTCACGCGACCTAATGTGATCGATCTATTGATTCTGTCAAGTTCAAAGTGCATCAAGGCCCGAGCGGCATTCGACAGGTCGCTATCCTCGTCCGCGAGCGGGGTACATTCCACCCGCGAACGGGAACAGAACCATGCTGACACGCCGATCGCTGCTGGCTTCCTCATTCGCCGCGGGGCTCTTGCCGCGAACGATCCTCGCCACGGGTCTTCGCCGCTCCGCGACCGCGGATCTGGTGTGGCACAACCCGGAGATGTGGGGGGTCGAAGGCAAGGGATGGGCCACGACCGAGCGCTTCTACGACAGGCTGCCCGCGAGCGCCGCGGGCGTGGTGCCCAAGGCCGTCTGGGAGCTGAGCCATCACTCCGCGGGGATGTTTGTCTCGTTCACCACCGACGCCGCTGAGATCCACGTTCGATACTCGCTCTCGAAATCGAGGATCGCGATGCCCGATATGGCGGCAACGGGCGTCAGCGGGTTCGATCTCTACGCTCGCGACGGCGCTCGCTGGCGCTGGGTTTCCGTCTTCAAGCCCACCGAGCAACGTTGCGAAGGGCCGCTCGCGGAATCGCTGGACCCCGGAACTCGGGACTACAGGCTGTACCTGCCGCTGTACAACGGGGTGGATTCGCTCGAGATCGGTGTCCCCCCATCCGCGTCGTTCACTCCGATCTCGCCCCGCGCCGAGAAGCCGGTGGTGCTCTACGGGACCTCGATCCTTCACGGTGCCGCGGCGTCACGCCCCGGCATGGCGTGGCCTTCGATCCTCGGGAGACGCATCGACCTTCCGACCGTCAATCTCGGGTTCTCCGGGAGCGGGAAGATGGAGAAGGAAGTCGCGGCGCTGGTCGCCGAGATCGACGCCGCGGCGTACGTCATCGACTGTGCGCCGAACATGAACGCGAAGCAGATCACCGAGCGGGCGGGCCCCTTGGTGGAGTGCATCCGCGCGGCGAGGCCGTCCGCCCCCATCTTGCTCGTCGAAGACCGCCGCTACGGCTACGCGTGGGTCAAGGGTTCGAGCCGTGATCGCAACGAACAAAACGCGAAGGCCCTCGCCGCGGTCTACGCCGATCTGGTCGCGCGGGGCGTGAAAGGTCTCGCGTACGTGCCCGCGTCCGCCCTGCTCGGCGACGAGCCGGAAGAGACGATGACCGACGGCTCCCACCCGAGCGACCTCGGGATGATGTTGTACGCCAAAGCCGTCGCGCCGGTGCTCGCGTCGGCGATGGGCCGCTTGCTCCCCTGCTGAACACGGAGTTCCCGCTGTGATCTCGAAACTCGCGATCGTGCTCGCTGTCTTTCCGTGCTGCGCGGCGGTGTCCTTCGCGGAGCCGCCTTTGATCCTGCGCCCGATCGCCGAGCTCGGCCCCGGCGCGAAGAAGGAAGTCAGCGGCATCGTGCGCAGCCGGCGCGATCCCACGGTGTTCTGGACGCTGAATGACTCGGGGGACGAGCCCCGCGTGTACCCGGTGCGGGCCGATGGATCGGTCGTCGCATCGGAGCGCTACCCGGAGATCCCGGGCACGCTGATCGGCGGCGCAATCAACGGCGATTGGGAGGACATCGCGCTCGACGCGTCGGGGCGGTTGATCGCCGCGGACTGCGGCAACAACTCGAATGCGCGGGCCGATCTCACGCTGTACTTCATCGAAGAACCCGAGCCGACCGAGGGACGCACCTCGTTCACCGCCAAGGTGGCCTTCCGGTACCCGGACCAGAATCGCCGACCGGCTCCGAAGGATGACTTCAACTTCGACGCCGAGGCCGTGTTCACGGTGGGCGACGACGTGTTCATCCTCAGTAAGAACCGGTCCGACACGTTCACCAAGCTCTACAAGCTCGACGACCGCGCGACCGACCGCGTGAACACGCTCACGTACATCGATCGGTTCGACGTCAAGGGCCGAGCAACCGGCGCCGACGCGAGCGACGACGGTCTGAAACTCGCGGTGCTCACGTACGACCGCGTCTGGGTCTTCGAGCGAGCCGACGTGCGCCAGTCGTTCTTCTCCGGCCGCGTGCGATCTCGCGAGTACGCATACGAAGACGGGAAGAGCGACAGCGAAGCGATCTGCTTTCGGGACGACGACACGCTGCTCATCGCCGACGAATCCCGCGCGACGCTCTACTCGGTCGCGCTGCGGGATCTCCCCGAAGTGCAAGCCCCTTCCGTTCCAGCGCTCGCCCCGACCGACCGCACCCTCCGCGTGATGAGCCTGAACATCCGGTACGCGAGCGCCGACGACGGAGCGAACGCCTGGCCTCACCGGAAGAGTTCCGTCGAGCACTTCCTCCGCCATGAAACACCAGACGTGCTCGGGCTTCAAGAGGTGGAGGCCGAGCAGGCCGATTGGCTCCGCGCCCAGTTCCCGGAGTACGACTTCCACGGTGTCGGTCGCATCGACGGCGAGCGCAAGGGTGAGTTCGCGCCCATCATGGTCCGCGCTTCGAGGTTTGAACGGCTCGACGCGGGTCACTTCTGGCTCAGCCCCACACCGGACGTACCGGGCGTCAAGGGCTGGGACGCGGCGTGCGAACGCATGGCCTCGTGGATGCGGGTGAAAGACCGCGAGACCGGCACCGAGCTTTTCCTGCTCAACACGCACCTGGACCACGTCGGTACGAAGGCTCGCGAGGAGAGCATCAAACTCATCCGCGCGAAGGTCGCGGCGCTCGCCAACGGTGCGCCGGTCGTGCTGACGGGCGACTTCAACTGCGCCGCAGACGCGCACGCCGCGGCGGGGTTTCCGGACCTTCGGGATTCTTTTCGGACAGTCTTCCCCCTGCGTGACGCGGACGAGGCGACCTTTACCGGGTGGAAGCCGACCATCAACGGAGAACGCATCGACTGGATCCTCACTTCTGATCGGTTGGAAGCGGTCGACGCCGGGATTCAACGAGTCGCCCCCGGTGGGCACCCGCTGTCGGATCACTACCCCGTGACGGCGCTTCTGAGGGCCCGCTAGTCCGAGTCCTCTGGGTCGCAATCTGCCACCCCGCCATTGCGGAGCCCCTCCGCCGGATTGCCCGAGCGCACAGAATCTTGACAATCGCTCCGAGGTTCCTCGGTACGATGAGTTGTTGGATTCCCGACCGGAGGTGTGCGATGCTCAAGATTCGTCTGACCGGCATGGTCGCAGCGCTCGTCACGATGTGCTTCGGTGTGCTCGCGCACGCGCAGGTCGTGGTCATCACGAATCCCACGCGAGTCGGCCCGGCCGACACTACGATCTCCACGCCGGGCGGGGCCGTGCCGCTCGTCAGCGCGGACCTCGTCGTCCGGGGCACCACCCTCACGATCAGTGGCAGCCACTTCGTCCGCTCGCTCACGGTCGAGCGCGCCGGCGACGCTCCCGGCATTGTCACCCACGACCCCGGCTTCACGCAGGGGATGCAGCTGGTCCTCGCGTTCAACCTCGTCGTTCAGGGCTCGACGGGCGGGGTCGCCAGTCGGATCGACGCCTCTGGCCGCGGCT
>JBMOHX010000246.1:0-5997 GCA_049317625.1 Phycisphaerales bacterium | reverse complement strand
GAGGAGGGCGGTTGTGAGGGAGAGGGTTTGCCGCATGCCGGGCTCCTTCGGAAAGCTCAAATGGTCAAAGCAGCAAACCAGCAAATAAGAAAGAACCTTGGGACGGGGTCATTTGCTGCTTTGCTGCTTTGAGCTTTGCTGCTTTTCTCAACACCCCGCGTCCCAGCGGGCGAAGAAGGATATCACGTCGTCGCCGTCGACGCCGGTGTCGCCGTTGAAGTCGCGACGGGCTCGCCGGCGTCCCAGGCGCCGAAGAACATGATGACATCGTCGCCGTCGACACCGCCGGAGCAGTCGACGTCGGCACGGCAGAACGCGAGCGTTGCCGGGTTCGAGGGCACGGGGCCGCAGGGGTTCGTGAACACGCAGCGGACGGCGACCGGGTGCGCGCAGTCGAAGTCGAGGACCGTCAGTTGATAGGACGTTGCGCCGTTCACCGTTCCCGCGGGCAGACCGTCGATGGTCAGCGCGCCATTGGCGAGGTTCGACCCGCCGCCGACGCCCGCGGGTGATTGGATCTGCCACTGGTACTCGAGAGGCTCGGTCCCGGTCGCGAGGGCGGAGAAGGTGGCAGGCGAGTTCGCGCACATCGCGATGTCGGTCGGTTGCGTAGTGACCGCGATGCAGCGGAGGGGCTCCAGTCGCAGCGACATCGCGCCCGCGGCGCCGGCGGTCAGGTTCTGACCGCCGGAGACGGCGGCCGCGGAGGAGGCCTGGGCCGACGCGTCGAGGCGGAAGTGGTAGCGTCCCTGGCTCAGCACACGCACGAGCGATCCGGTGCGGCTGACCGTGCCTTGAGCGCCGGGCGCGATGGAATCGCTGAACTGGATGGAGGTACCGTTGGTGAGCGACCACGTGGCGCTCGCGCCGCCGGGCGCGCTGGTTGCATCGTGCTGAAAGGCGAAGGTCAGCAGGGTGAGCCCGGGGGGCGTGTCGAAGACGAGATCATAGAAGTGCGAGGACTGCCCCTGACCGCTGGCGGAGCCGACGCCGCAGAGCGAACCCGCGCCCGCGCTGGTCTGCACGGTGGTGCTGTACGAGAACGCCCACAGCACATCCTCACCGTTCACGGACGGCGAGAGGATCTGGGCGGAGCCGTTGGCCTGTCCGGATCCGGTTGCGATTGCGAGTCCGCCGCAGACTCCGGTGCAGTTGCGTCCGGCCTGTTGCTGCCAGTTCTGGGGGGTCATCGCGTTGTCCCCGGCCGAGAAGGAGGGGACGGGGTTGCTGGTGCAACCGGAGGTGTCGTCGCACCCGGGCTCACAGTTGCCCGACGCGGCGGCGGTGGCGCTGCCCGAGTTGCCCCATGCAAAGGTAACGATGGAGGACTGCGCGATCGCGGGGGAGCACGCGATCAGGAACGACAGGGCGGCCGCTGAGGACGAACGAATCATGATCGGTACTCCAAGCGCCCGCGTGTTGATATGCAGGAGCGTGCGTGGAGCGTACCGGCAGCCGGAGGCGGTGCAAGCGGAATCATGGACCTTATGGGAATGTAACATTGCAGCCCGGCGCCGCGGCGGGGCGCGGGTGCCACAAGGCTAATAGTTAGGCCTCTACGTCGAGGCGATTGCCCTGCAAACGAACAGCCGCGGCGTTCTTATCGGCCGGGTGGCGGTACATGGGCAACGAGGCCGCGTCGCGGGGCTGAGTGGCCGCTTCGCGGGAGTCTGCGAACGGCTTCACGTTCACCTTCGCGGCGACGAGGTCTTGAACCTTCGCCCTCACGGCGTCGTGGGCGCGGAGGTCGACGCGGTCCGGAGACTGGGTCCGTGCCGCGGGTTGACCGACCATCTGGTCAACCCGCGGCGCGGGACGGGGCATGCTCGCGGCGTACGCCTTGGCGGCGGCGAAAGGAATCGGGGATTGGATGGGAGGGATTTCCATCGTCAAGGAGAGTGTACATCGGCGCGGGTTGAGCGCTTGCGGGAAGTTTGGCTCAGGAGAAAGAGACCGCCGCGCAGGTTCTGCCTGTGACGGCGGTTATGGGGCGGGGATTAGGGATTCGGGATTAGGGATTAGGCACTCGGCATGAGGCCGGAAGGCATTGAGTCACTTGCTCTTCCCCATTCCCCATTCCCCATTCCCCATTCCCCATTCCCCATTGCCCATTGCCCATTGCCCATTCCCCATTGCCCCTTGCCCCTTGCCTATTCCGCGTCCGCCTTCGGCTTATACGCCGCGATGATCTGGGCCTGGAGGTGCGGCGGAGTCCGTTCGTCGTGGCTGTAGTCCATGGCGAAGTTGCCCGCGCCGCCGGTCATGCTCTTGAGTTCGTTGGCGTAGTTCTGGAGCTCGCTCATCGGCGCGGTGGCGCGGATGACGCAGACGTCGGCGCCGATCATCTCGGAAGTCTGCACACGGCCGCGCTTGGTGGCGATGTGACCGGTCACGTCGCCGACGTAGCGGCTCGGCGCGGTGATCTCGATGTTGACGTACGGCTCCATGAGCACCGGCTTGGCCTTCTGAATCGCGTCGATGAAGGCCCGCTTACCGGCGGTGATGAAGGCGATCTCCTTGCTGTCGACGTCGTGGTACTTGCCGTCGATGAGCACCGCCTTGATGCCGTTCATCGGGTAGCCGGCGACAGCGCCCTCGCTCAGCGCTTGCCGCACGCCCTTCTCGACCGCGGGCCAGTACTGACGCGGCACGGTGCCGCCGACGACTTCCGCGGCGAACTCGAAGCCGACGGGATGATCCGCCGGGAGTGGCTCGACGCGGAGGTAGACTTCGCCGAACTGGCCCGCGCCGCCGGTCTGCTTCTTGTGACGATGGTGACCGTCGGCGGGGTGCGTGATCGTCTCTTTGTACGCGACCTTGGGCGTGCTCGTGATCAGTTCGATGTGCGCCTGGTGCCGCAGCTTCTCGATGATGATTCGCGGGTGGAGCTCACCGAGACCCTTCATCACGGTCTGTGAGGTCGCGGCGATGCGCTCGACGACGAAGCAGGGGTCCTCGTCCATGAGGCGGTGCACCGCGGTGGAGAACTTGGACTCGTCGGCGTGGTTCTTCAACTCGATCGCGAGGCCGAACATGGGCTTGGGAAGGGGCAGCGGGATGAGGTGCACGGAGTCGAGCTCGTGGCTGTCGTGCAGGCAGCAGTCGAAGCTGATCTCGTCTACCTTCGCGATGGCGCCGATGGCACCGGGGCCGATCTCCTGCACTTCGACGTGCTCCTTGCCCTGGAGCTGATAGAGGTGCCCGATCCGAATGGGCTTCTTCTGGTCGTCGATGAAGACCTCGGAGCGGGCCTTGATGGTGCCCTGATGGACACGGAAAATGCCGAGCTTGCCGACGAAGGTGTCGGTGGTGACACGGAAGATGTGCGCGAGGAGCTTGCCGCTGGGGTCGGGCTTCGCGTGCCACTCGCGTTCTTCGGAGTCCGGCGTGTCGCGCGAGACGAACTCGGGCGGGTTGATCTCGACGGGGCTCGGGCAGAGGCTCGCGAAGACATGAAGGAGGTCATCGACGCCGGCGCCGGTCTTGGCGGAACAGAAGCAGATGGGGATCAGGTGTGCCTGCTCGAGAGCCTTCTCGAAGGCGGCGTGGAGCTTCTCGGGGTCGAAGCCCTCGCCCTTCTCCAGGTACTGCATCGTGAGGTCGTCGTCGACCTCGATCACCTGCTCCACAATCTGCTTGTGGGCCTCGTGAACAGAAGAGAAGAGCGTCTCGTCGCCCGCGGCGTCGTCGCCCGCGTGCTCGAAGACGTTAATCACGCCCGCGCGGTCGGGCGTCGGGAGGTTGATCGGGAGGCACGTGGTACCGAAGGTCTCGCGGATTTGGCCGACGAGCGAGGGCAAGTCGATGTTGGGTTCGTCGATCTTGTTGATGATGATGAAGCGAGGGATCTGGCGTGCCGCGGCGATGGCCATCAGTCGGCGCGTGGAGCTGTCGATGCCCTTGACCGCGTCGATGGTGACGACGACGGTCTCAGCGGCGGGGAAGCAGGCGATCGCGTGGCCGAGGAAGTCGGCGAGGCCGGGTGTGTCGATAATGTTGACGAGATGACCCTCGAACTCGAAGTGGAGGACCGCGGGCTGAAGGCTGTGCTTGTGCAGCCGCTCTTCATCCGAGAAGTCGCTCACCGTGTTGCCTTCGCCGACCGCTCCCAGGCGTTTGGTGGTGCCGGTGGCGAAGAGCAGCCTCTCGGCGATGCTCGTCTTTCCCGATCCACCGGCACCCGTGAGGACAACGTTGCGGATATCGGCGGGAGAACGCGTAGGCATCGAGCACCTCCTGAGAGGGATAGACCAGAATGTCTGCTCCGCCCGTTGCGGAGCGTTGCAGTTGCAGTGTACTCCGGTCGTCAAGGGTTCGACACTTCTTTGTCCTGAAAGACGACCTTAAGGGCGGGATGGGAGCTGTCGACCGGCGAGGAGACGCCAGAGGCGTTCCACTGGCCCCGCGCCGAAACTCTTGAGCCACAAGGGGCTGAGCACCAACTGGAGCGTCCACACGGGGAGGGTGAAAAGCCAGAGTTCCGCCATCCAAAGCCTGCCGAAGAGGCCGAAGGTACGGAACGTGATGATCGCGAGCACCGTGTGCATCAGGTAGTTGGTGAGCGACAACCGCCCCACCGCCGCGAGGCGCTGCACCAACGCGGAATCGGGGCGGGACGAGGCGAAGGAAACGACGATGGCGGTGAAGGCAAGGGCGACGCCGAGGCTCCCGACATAGTTGAAGTGAGCGTCGATCAGAAAGAGCCGCACGAAGTCAAACTGGTGGTCGAGGAGCCTGAAGACGCCGATCGCGATGAGGGGCACGCCGAGCGACAAGCCGACGACGGCGAGTGCCGTCATGCTCTGCTTGGACCAACCGCCCTTGAAGAACCGGGTCTTGACGAGCGCCATCCCCAGCAGCATCATCGCCATGGGGCGCCAGCTGAAAAGCGCGAAGAAGACCGTCTGTATCTCGAGGGCTTCTTTCGCGTTGACGGGGAGCGCGGCCCAGAAACCGCTGCGCATCGCCGCGATGTACTGCGCGGTCTCCTCGGGGGACTCCGAGAAGCTGGCGTTCATGTCGGCCAAACTCTCCAGGGCGTCCTCTTGCTCCGAGGTGAGCGTTCCTCCCGAGTCGAGAACAGCTTGGGCTTCCAAGGCTGGGTTCCTCATCCACGCCATGAAGGCGCCAATGCCCGACTGGATGAGCATTGGGAGGAGGAACGACAGGGTGGCCAGCACGAGCAGCGTGATGGGCTTGAACCGACGCAGGGGATAGATCAGCATGCCGCTGATCGCGTAGAGCGTGAGGATGTCTCCGAACCACATGCCGTAGGCGTGGAGGAGGCCGACGACCAGCAGGACCAACATCCGGCGGTAGTGCCCCCTGGCGGTACCGGGCTTGACCGCGAGTTCGCGCCCACCGGCGTCGGCACCGGTCTGCATGGCGATGCCCGCGCCAAAGAGCATCGCGAAGATCGACATCATCTTGAGGTCAAACACGCCGTGGGTGAAGATCCAGACGGCGCGATCCAGGCCGCTGAAGGTGCCGCAATGAGCCGCCACACCGGGTGCCATTGGATTCATGTATGCATCGCCTGGGAGCGCGAAGGCGATGACGTTCATCGGCAGGATGCCCAGCAGAGCGAAGCCTCGGAGCGCATCAATCGTCGGTGACCGGCTCGTCTCGACGTGCGACATGGAAGTTCTCCGGAGCACTGGCGAAACGGGTTGGTCCACCAAGACAGGCATGCGCGTCAAAGGGCGTGATGGTACCAAAGGTGCGCTTCGTGAGGCCTGATCCTCGGCGGCGAACGCGCGGAGCTGGATGAACCCGAGAAGGGAGTCTGCTTTCAATGAGCGGGATGCGGAAGGCGCATGGGTGGTTCGGCACCAGGGCGAAAAGTGCCGCGGGGAGGCGGGTGCGAGCCGATGGGAAGCGGGATGTGAGGGGGAACCGAGGGCAAACCAATGAAGAAGGCTTGTGCGTTGGCGATGGTGGCGGGGATCGGGTCGACGGCGTTCGGGCAGTGGGTGACGGCGGGATCGATCGTCTATT
>JBMOHX010000245.1:0-5998 GCA_049317625.1 Phycisphaerales bacterium | reverse complement strand
ATCGAAGAGCGCTCGGTGATCCAGGGCCGCGCGCTGAACAGCATCGACGAAGAAGAAGCGCGTCAGGTCTGTCTCGTGAACGACAAAGGGATCCAGGAGCTGGCGCTCCCCGCGGAGCCGTCGGGCACGACAATCCTCGTCGACGGCCGCCGGTTCCTGATCGTCGGTGTCGTCGAGACCAAGCAGGTCAGCCCCATGTTCGGCGGCGACGAGGCGCAGACGGAGATCTTCATCCCCTTCAAGACCGGCGAGAACATGCGCCCCGAGCCCCGCCTCTACGCGATCGCGAAGACCAAAGCCCCCGAGCTCTTCGAGGATGCCCAGGCGGAGATCCGCGCCCAGCTCCGGCGCATGCGTCACCTCAAGCCGGAAGACCCCGACACCTTCGGCGTCGAGGCCATCGAACAGGCCATCTCTCAGTTCAAGAAGGTCGCCAACGGCATGACGATCTTCATCGCGGGCGTGGTCTCGATCTCGCTGCTGGTCGGCGGCATCGGCATCATGATCATCATGCTCATGTCCGTGACCGAACGCACCCGCGAGATCGGCCTCCGCAAGGCCGTCGGCGCGCAGCCCGCGGCGATCCTCCTTCAGTTCCTCGTCGAGGCCGTCACGCTGTGCATGATCGGCTGCGCCATCGGGCTCACGATCGGCATGCTCGGCGTCTTCATCATGCAGCAGGCCGGTGACGACTCCCCGGTCAGCAAGGCCTCGGCGCCCATGTGGTCCATCATCCTCTCGGTGTCGTTCTCCGCCGGCACCGGCATCATCTTCGGCATGTTCCCCGCGATCAAGGCCGCGAGGCTCGACCCCATCGTGGCCCTCCGGCACGAGTAGCGCGGTCCGAACCCGACACACAAGGAAGGGCTCTCGATGAACGCTGAACGCGACTCCACCCTCAAGCCCGACACACTTGCCATACACGCCGGCGCGCCGCGCCCCGGCATCCGCCACGCGGTCGTGACTCCGATCTTCCAGACCGCCAACTACGAGATGGTCGGCGACGCCGAGCCCGGGTACATCCGCTACGGCAACACCCCCAACCACGAGGGCGTGTGCGCCAAGATCGCATCCCTCGAGGGCATGGAGGCGGCGGTCGTCGGCGGCAGCGGCATGGCCGCGACCACCGCCGCGATCATCAGCCACGTCAAAGCCGGTGACCACATCATCGCGCAGAACAGCCTCTACGGGGGCACGTTTCACTTCCTGACCGAGCATCTTCCCGCGATGGGAGTGACCACGACTTTCGTCGACGCCGACAAGCCCGATTCCTGGAAGGCCGCGCTCACCCCAACCACACGGCTCTTCTGGTGCGAGACCATCACCAACCCGCTCGTCGAGGTCCCCAACCTCCCCGCCATCGCCGCCTTCTGCCGCGACCACGGGATCGCGTCGATGATCGACAACACCTTCGCGAGCCCGATCCTCTTCAACCCCCGCACCATCGGCTTTGACCTCGTGATGCACAGCGCAACGAAGTATCTGAACGGCCACTCGGACATCGTCGCCGGCGCCCTGACCTCCACCCGCGAACGCATCGAGCGATGCGCTCGCACCCTCCGAACCCTCGGCGGCGCCCTCGACCCCCACGCCTGCTTCCTGCTCGACCGCGGCATCAAGACCCTCGGGGTCCGTGTCCGCCGCCAATCAGAGTCCGCGATGACCGTCGCCCGATTCCTCGAATCGCACCCCTCCGTCGCCCGCGTCAACTACCCGGGCCTGACCGCCTCCGCTTCCCACGCGCGGGCCCGCGAGTGGTTCCGCGGCTTCGGCGGCATGCTCAGCTTCGAGCTCAAGGGCGGGGCACAGGCGGCGGACGCGGCCTTGGCCCGCGCGAAGGTCTTCATCGTCGCGGGTAGCCTCGGCGGGGTCGAGTCGCTCCTGGTCAGGCCCGCCACCGCCTCCCACCGCAGCGTCCCGCGCGACAAGCGGATCGCCATGGGCATCACCGACGGCCTCGTCCGCGTCAGCGTCGGGCTCGAAGACCCCGAAGATCTCATCAACGACCTGCGCCAAGCATTCGCCTGATCCACCGCAAGGAACCGCTCCACGTGCGAACCCCCCCTTCAACAACCGCGGCGTTGCCGCTCGTCGTGCTCCTCGCCGGGTGCGCACAAAACCCCTTCGCGCTCGATGAACTCGATCACGCTCCCAAGCGGCCCCAGGAGCGACTCCGCCGGCTCGAGACCGCGAGCCTCGAGCGTTTCGCTCAGCCCAAGCGCGACGTTCCCCCGACAGATGACGTCGTTCGCAAGCGCTTCGACGGCATCGAGAAGATGGATCTGAAGATCGAAGACGCCCGCAAGAGCGTCCTCGAGAACAACCTTGACTTGAAGGTCGCCATCGTCGATCCCGCGATCGCTCGCGAACGCGTGAGCGAGGAAGAGGCCCGCTTCGAGAGCACCCTCACCGTTCGCACCGGATGGCAAGAGTCCGACTCGCCCACCTCGAGCTCGCTCGTCACCGCCACCGGTCAGAACCGCTTCCTGGAACCGGGTGTTCGAGTCCCGATGATCACCGGTGGCACCGCCTCGGTGTCGCTGCCCATCTCACGGAACGAGAACGACAACTCCTTCTCCACGCTCAACCCCGCGTACACCACCGATCTCCAGTTCTCCATCAGCCACCCACTGCTCCGCAACGCAGGCCGGCGCTTCAACACCGCGGCCCTCCGCATCGCCGAGTACGACGAGCAAGCCGCGGAGGCCCGCACCAAGCTCGAGGCCATCCGCCAGCTCGCGGCGGCCGACCGCTCCTACTGGCGGCTCTACCAGGCGCGGCGCGAACTCGAGGTGCGTCAGCAGCAGTACGAGCTCGCGAACGCCCAGCTCCAGCGGGCCCAGCGCCGCGTGACGCAGGAACTCGCCGCGGAGATCGAAGTGACCCGCGCCAGCGCGGGCCTCGCGGACCGCTTGGAGTCGATCATCACATCGCAGCGCAACCTGCTCCTCCAGCAGCGGGAGCTCAAGCGCGTGGTGAACCTGCCGGGCCTGACCATCGAGACGACCACGCAGGTGGTCCCCGCGACCGAGCCCGACCCCGTCGAGTACCTCTTCGACCCGCCGGCGCTGTGCGCGGAAGCGATCGCCAACCGCATGGAGATGCTCGAGCTCGAACTCAGGCTCGCCGCCGACGCCGCCAACATCGGTGTGGCACGCAACCAGATGCTCCCCCTCCTCTCGCTGGACTACACGTACCGAATCAACGGGCTCGGAAACTCGGTTCCGGATTCGGTCGGTTCGGCCCGCGGCAACCGGTTCGAGGATTGGGAACTGGGTCTCAGCGCTGAGATCCCGCTGGGCAACGAGGCCGCGAGGTCACGGGTTGCGAGCGCGATCCTCACACGGATCCAGCGCCTCAACTCCCGCTCCTCGCGCGAGCAGTCCATCCGCCAGGAAGTGCTCAACGCCGTCGACGTCATCAACGAGGGCTGGCAGCGCATCCTCGCGGCACGCCAGAGCGTGGTCCTCAACACCCGCGCCCTCCAGGCCGAGCAGCGAGCGTTCGATGTCGGCCGCTCCACGAGCACCGACGTGCTGGACGCGGCATCGAGGCTTGCAGAGGCCCAACTCGCCGAGATTCGGGCGCTCGCCGAGTACCAGATCGCGCAGGTCGACCTCGCCTTCGCGACCGGAACCCTCCTCGGAGCCGACAAGGTTCAGTGGACCCCAATCGAAGGTCCCGACGTCGAAGCCACCCCCGATCCTCAGGAAGACCCCGTCCCAAACGCCGAATCCCCAGGCTGATCGCAGGAGTGCCCCCATGGATCCGCACAAGGCCCTCCGTTCCGCTCTCCCCTGGATGATCCTCCTGCTCTCCTGGACCCTCTGCGCCTACTTCATCCTCCCCAAGTTCCTCGAGATCTTCCGCGACTTCGGCGTCGCCCTCTCCCCGCTCACGCTCGCCGTCCACGCCGCCGGCCGTTTTTGGCGGGGCGACATCCCCTCACTCTCCGCCCCCCTCCAGCTCACGCTCCAAATCGTCAACCTCCTCGCTGGCCTCGGCCTCGTGCTCTTCGCCGCCCTCCTGGGCAGGGTCCGCGTCGTCGCCACTCTGGGCTGGGTCGTCCTCGCCCTCGTTCTTTCAGTGGTCGTTGGTTCCAACTTCCATCCCCTCACCTCCATGCTCAACAGCCTCAACAACCCCCGTCCTGCCGCCCCAGCGCCCTGAGAACACAGCGGTTATAAATCGCGACACGCGTGTCCGAAACGCGCCTAGTGTTCCGTCGGGAGGTCCCATGGACACCGCCAACGCCTTCTCGATCCACCGTCTGCTCGGCGCCATGCGAAAGCTCGACGCCTCCGACCTCCACATCAAGGTCGGGATCCCCCCGACCTACCGCATCGGCGGCCTGCTCCGCCCCATCGCTTCGGAGGCCCTTTCCGAAGAGGAAGCGGACCACCTGCTGGACCCCATCGTGCCGCCCGCGATGAAGCAGCGGTTCGAGAACACCGGCAACCTCGACTTCGCCACCCATCTCAAAGACGGGGACCGCTTCCGAGTGAACATCTTCCGTGCCGGCGGCCACACCCACGCCGCGATCCGGCGCGTCAAGAGCGAGATCCCCAGCTACAAGGCCCTCCACCTTCCCCCGATCTACGGCGAGCTCATCGACAAGCTCTCGGAAGGGCTCTTCCTCGTCGTGGGCGTCACGGGCTCGGGCAAGTCGAGCACGCTCGCCGCGATGATCGAGCACATCAACTCCACCCGCAGCGAGAACATCATCACCATCGAGGACCCCGTCGAGTACCGCTTCATCCCGAAGAAGTCCATCGTCTCGCAGCGCGAGCTGGGCATCGACGTCGCCGACTACCCGACCGCGCTCCGCTACATCGTCCGCGAAGACCCCGACGTCGTGTTCATCGGCGAGATGCGCGACCACGACACGGTGCTCGCGGCGATCCAGGCCGCGGAGACGGGCCACCTGGTCTTCGGCTCGATGCACACCGCGGACACCATGCAGGCGTTCAGCCGCATCCTCGAGTTCTTCCCCTCGGTCGAGCACGGGTTCCTGCGGCACGCGCTCTCGAACACCCTCCGGTGCGTCTCCGCGCAGCGGCTCATCCCGGCGCTGCCGAACTTCGACGGCCCCAACTCGCCGAGCGTCGTCCCCGCGTGCGAGATCCTCATCGGCACGCCCACGGTGCGCGACAAGATCCGCCAGGCGGAGGATTCCCAACTCCCAGCCATCGTCTCGCACTGCGAAGAGGGCATGCAGGACTTCACCCACGCCCTCGCGGACCTGGTCCGCAAGGAGTGGGTCTCCCTCCAGAGCGCGATGAGCGACGCCCCGAACCGCGAAGCCCTCGACAGCACGCTCAAGGGCGTCGAGGTCAAAGCCCAGACCCTCGTGAACCGGATCCGCTCCGCGGGCAGCAGGAGCTGAGTCCCGCTGGGCCCGGCGACGAGTCGGCCACGGGGCGCGGCATTTCCGAAACGGAGAGGGGGGGATTCGAACCCCCGAGAAGGACAAGCCCTCTACCAGATTTCAAGTCTGGCGCATTCAACCGCTCTGCCACCTCTCCGGGTGACGGCGAACTGTAGCGGGCGAGGCGGGATCCGTCGGGGGCGGGGACCCCGGAGCGGGGGTACTCTCTCCTCCTACGGCGCGGCATCCCCGCGCCCGCTTCGGAGACTCTGATCATGGAAACTCTGGCCGCGATCGACTGGTCGCACATCTTCACGGTCGAGAACGCGATCGCGCTCGTCACGCTCACCCTGCTCGAGATCGTCCTCGGGATCGACAACATCGTCTTCATCGCCGTGCTCTGCGGGAGACTCCCGGAGCACCAGCGGGACAAGGCCCGCAAGGTGGGCCTGGCCCTCGCCCTCATCACGCGGATCCTCCTGCTCACAACCCTTACGGCGATCATCGGGGCGGCCGAGGTCAGCGTGGTCACCCTCGATCAGTTCAAGGAGGTCACCCACCTGAAGGACGGGACGACCGTCGTCGGGCCGATGGTGATCACCTGGCGTGACGTCATCATGCTGGCCGGCG
>JBMOHX010000244.1:0-6005 GCA_049317625.1 Phycisphaerales bacterium | reverse complement strand
CCCCCTCGGCCACGCGTTCAAGGCAGGCCAGACAGACCTGTACTCCGGCGTCGAGGCCTCCGCCGCGATCGGCAAGTCTTGGAAACCCCGCAGCGCGACGCTGCTCCTGGTGAGCGACGGCGACACCATCCCCGAGAAATCTCCCACGGCAATCCCTGCGTGCTTCGGCGATGTTCTGGTGGTGGGGGTGGGTGATCCCTTCCGCGCCTCGCCCGTCGCCGACCGCGTCTCTCGACAGGACGCGGCCTCGCTCAAGCGGCTCGCGGCCCGGCTTGGGGGCGATTACTTCGACGCGAACGCCCGCCACCTCCCAACCCGCACGCTCCGCGAACTCAAGATGATGGGGCTGCGCGAGGACAAACCCACCCCGCTCCGCACCATCGCGCTCGCCACCGCGGGCACGAGCGCCGCGGTGCTCGCGGGCGTCACACCTCTCCTGGTCGCATTCGGCGTCCGCTCGCGACGCGCCACCCCTGCTTCCGCCCCGCGCCCGGCGCGCGGTGCCCCCCTGCTCGAACTCGAAGGAGTTACCCCATGAAAAAGGTGCTGTTCTGGACCGCCTGGGCCGCGCTGCCGGTGGGCGCGCTCGCGTTCCACATGGGCCCCGGTCAAGAGTGGATGGCCCGCGACCGCGCGGCCGAACGCGTGCGCCTCGCAACAGTCGCGGAAACCGGCGAGGACTTCGACGCCGCGGCGGCCCACTACGCCGCGGCACGTGCGGGGCTCCCGCCGGGGTCGGAGGCCGAGGCGATGCGGCTGCAGTTGCTGGAGGCCCGCGCGAAGATCAACGGCGGCAAGCTCGTCGAAGCTCAGGAGCAACTGGGCACGATGCTCGAGACCGCGGGCCCGGACGACCAAACGCTGATCCGCTCGATGCTCGGCGAGAGCTCGTACTACGCCGCGTGGGTGATGCGTCTGGAGGGCGCGGCGGAAGAAGAGTGGCGGGTCGAATCGGAGCTGGCCCGGCAGGAGTTCCGGCACCTGGCCGAAACACTCGCCGACCCGCTTCAGGACCAGATCAACCTGGAAGAGGTCATCAGGCTGGAGCGGATGTCGCTGGATGAACTCAAGGCCCAGCCGCTGCCCAAGCAGTGCAGCGGTTGCAAGAACTGCAGCCAGAAGAAGCGCAGCCAGCGGATGTCCAAGAGCCAGCCCAAGAAGCCCAGCGACGCCCGCAAGCAGGTGAACCAGCAGTCGCAGAGCGACGCGTTGGAGTGGGGCAAGGGCTCGTGAGGGGCCCGCTGCCCAAGAAAGGACTCGACGTGAACCGGACCACACTTTCCGCCGTGCTGCTGGTCGCCCTCGCGGGCTCCGGTCATGCCCTGGCTCAGCGGCAGCCCGGCGGGATGCCCCGCGGCTTTCCGCGCATGATGATGGACCTCGACGAAGAAGGCGGGTACCGCGGCCGCGGCTCCCGGGGCGACGCTCCTCCGGTAAAGTCTCCGCTGGGCATGCTGCTCATGCAGCAGGACTACACCCGCGTGCCCGAGGGTGTGCTCGCCGCCCGCTCCACGCTCGAAACCAAGGCCCGCGATGCGCGGCTCAAGCCCAAGGAGGCGAAGGAGCCATCCGAGGCTCCGAAGGCCGAGCCCGAGCACGCCCCCGACACCGACCCCACCGACCCCTCCAAAGCGGCCGCGCCCGACGCAGAGCCGGATGCCGGCCCCGATGCGCCGCGCGAGCCGAGCCCCGAGGAGATCGAGCTCGCCGAGGAGTTCCGCCTCCGCGTGGTGGCGGGCGACTGGACCGGCGTGGCGACAATCCTGCGGGACAAGCTGGGCGAAGACGGCCCGGGCGTGTTCGCCTTCGTCCTCCAAGCGCTGCAGAGCGACCAGGCGCTCGTGCCGGGCGAGATCATCAGCGTCTCCGAGGCCAGCCCCGGCGACCTGCGCGACGCGGACGTCGACGTGCTCGCGCGCTTGCTCCGCGGCTCGGTCTCGCGCGGCGCCGACCCCTCGCACCTGGCGCTCACGATCCGCAACGGCACCAAGTCCTTCGGCGGCTCGGACCCCGCGAACAGAGCGCGTGCGGCGCGACTCCTGATGGGCGCAGACCTCCCCGTCGAGGCGCAGCCGTTCCTGGACCCTCTCGAAGGCGCGCTCAAGGACCGCAACGCGCGACTGATCAACCTGCACGTCATGTACTTCGACGGCCTCGCGAAGCGTGAGAAGCGCGCCGAGGATCAGCAGAAGGCCAGCCGCAGAGCGTGGGAGCTCTGCCTCGAGGTGCTCAGGATCGCGGATGCGCCGACGACCGAGCGCGCCAGTGCCGGATCGAGGGCCCTTGGGTACCTCGCGGGCGTCACCTCCGAAGAAGCCGATTCCTTTCTCGGCGCGATGTTCGCCTCTGAGCCCGATGTCGCGTGGAACCTGCTGAACACCGCGACGCAGAAGGCCCGCGTCTCGCGGATGCAGCAGATGCCGCCCGAAGCCCGCATCACGAACCTCAAGACGCTCAAGCGACTCGGCGAGTCGCTCGTGACCCGCGCGGAATCCCAGGTCCCGACCTACCGCACCGCCCTCAACATGATGGCCCTGACCATCCTCGACGAAGCCGAAGACACCAAGCGCCGCCGACAGGACGAACGGTTCCGGTTCATCCCGCCCGAGCAGTTGGGCGAGGTCCTCCCGGGCACAGCCTGGCTCCTGGCCGGTGATCCCGGGCTCGCGAGCAAACTCGAAGTCATGTCCGCGAGCGTCAGCAGCGGCGCTGGCGAGTACGAGTCCGTCCTCGCGGTCATCCGCCCGCTTGTTTCAACAGACAAGCCCCGCGCGCTCCGCCTCGCCGAATCCCTCGTGGGCTCCTGGTCGGGCACCCCCGCGGCCCCGCAGTACGACGAAGAAGGCATGTACTACGGCGGCCCGTCGTACGCGTCCCGCTACCGGGGTTACAACCCCTACGGCGGCGGGTACCCGGGGTACAACCCTTATGGAGGCGGGTACGGAGGAGGCGGCTACGGGGCGGAGGGCGCGATCCCGTTGACCCGAGCACGGCAGGAGCGGCAGGTCTCGCAGTTGGCCGGGGTGCTCAAAGAGCTCCGATCCATGGATCTCGCGGTGCCCACCGCGTCGCTCACGGCCGCCTTCACCTCGAGCCACTCGCAGGCGGAAGTCTTCCGTGAGCAGGACATCGAGCGGTGCTTCGGGCCCATGAACGCCCTCGACGCCGAGGTCGCCATGTCCCTCGCCGGGACGATGCGGCGCAACCTCGCAACGACCTGGCGCCAGCAGCAGGCGCAGCAGCAAGCCCAGACCCGCCGCAACGACCAGCAGATCTCCGCCGAAGTCGAGCGCGGGTACAAGCTCGCCACCGCGCTCGCCGAGCGCGGCCGTGGCTCCACATCCGAAGCCTGGAAGTCCGCCTTGATGCGGGCCGATCTCGCCTTCGACCGCTCCGAGTTCCTCTACGGCAAGGGCGGCGATCTCACCGAGTACGGGGCGCTGCGCGCCTCGGCGTTCGCGCAGTACGCCGAAGCCGCGGAGTCGTACCGCGAGGCCTTCCTCTCCGGCGCAACCCAGCCGAGCGCGCAGGTGTACTTCCAGTGGATGAGCTCGGCGCTGGGCGCGAGCGACCTGGGGTCGCTCACGCGCCAGGACAAGCCCGCCGAGGAACAAGTCGCGCTCGTTATCAACGCGCTCGACGAGTTGCCCGAACCCAAACGCGCCCTCCACATCGCCCAGTTCGCCGACTCCGTGAACAACGCGGTGAACACCATCGCACCCGAACTGAAGGTCCGCTTCCTCACCCACGCCTGCGCAGTCCTCGGCGATGCGCCCGCGGCCGCCAGCAGCCGCAAACTCTTGTCGTACTACAACGAGCTCAAGACCGAGGTCGAGGTGGTGCTGACCGTGGACGGCCCGACCGACGTGGGCAGCAGGCGCCCCTTCGGCGCTCAGCTCGCGATCCGCTGCACCGGCGCGGTCTCCCGCGAAACCGGCGGGTTCTCCAAGTACACGCAGAACGACCAGTACAACCCGATGACGGGCCAGCCCGTCCAGTACCGCGACGACCTCGAGAAGAAGCTCCGCGAGACCCTCGCCGAACGCTTCGATGTCCTCTCCGTCACGTTCCACAAACCCGGCGTGCCCCCCGTGGGTTCGGGCGCGGAGGGCTGGGAAGAGCACGGCCTCGCGTACCTCGTCCTCAAGGCCAAAGACGCCTCCGTCGACCGCATCCCACCCGTGCAGATGGACCTTGATTTCAGCGACGGCCGCGGCATCGTCATCATGCCCAAGTCCACCTCGGCCCAGCTCATCAACTGCCGTACCGAGCCCCCGACGGCCGCGATCGAAGACCTTGAAATCACCCAGACCCTCGACGACCGCGAGGCATCGAAGGGCATCCTGAAGCTCGAAGTCATCGCCAAGGGCAAGGGGCTGATCCCGCCCTTCACCGACATCTTCGGCGCAACCCCCATCGGCTTCGTCGAGAAGTCGAATACCGACAACGGCCCGCAGGTGCAGGAGCTCGACACCACAACGCAGAAGACTCGCCCGATCTGCGAGCGCAACTGGACGCTCGAGTTCGCGCCCGCGCCCGGTGCCCAGCCGACGGAGTTCTCGTTCCCCGTCACCGCCGCCGCGCACAAGACGCTCACCCTGAAGCGCTACACCGACGCCGACATCGTTGATGCACAAGCAACGGTGCCGGTGACCATCGCCACCCCCAAACCCCAGCGCCTGCTGTGGCTGGGCGGCGTCGGCGTCGCGCTCGGCGCGGTTGCGCTCGTGGCCCTGTTGCGGCCGCGAAAGCCCAAGACCGTCTACACCCCAACCTTCGTAGTGCCCGCGGACCTCACGCCCGTCGGCGCCGTCGCGCTCCTCCGCCGCATCGGCGCGGCGGGCCTGGGCGACAACGAAAGACGCGAACTCGCCGCGGCGGTGTCGGGGATCGAGAGAACCTACTTCGCGCCCGGAGCCTCATCCGACGGCGTGGGTGATTCGCTCCGCGTGGAAGTGACGAAGTGGGTGGCGTTGGCGGAGGGGCGGATGCGGAGGTAGGGGCGTCGTTTCGCTCGCCCGGGATGAACAAGAGCCTGGGACCCCAGGAGTCGATTGAAATGATTCGAGATGAGAACCCCGTGGCAACGTTCGTGGTGCGAGGGATCGATGCCCAGACCGGCGAGCCGGTCGCCTTGCAGATCACCGCCGCCCGCAGCCGCGACGCGCGAGATACCGCCACGAAGCGTGGAATCGTAGTATCTGGTGTGGACACGGAGAGTGGAGCCACAATCGGCGCGAGTGAAAGGAACGGAGCCGTCGAACCAGATGCGAGCTTGCCGGCGGAGCCGGAAACGACCGCTGGCAAGAAAGATTGGCTTAGTGATGTGGTGTCGAGGTTGCCACTTCCTTTGTTGTACACGCTCCCACTCATGGTGGGGGTATTCCCCGCGAGCCTCGCGCTCTTCGTGGGAAAGAGCATTTGGAACGTCCCACATACCACTCCAGCGCCGCACCATAACGATATCACATACTTTGCTCATGTATGGTTTATTAGTGTCGTGGTAAGTTATACGGTACCACTCAATGTGCTGTTGTGGCGTTTGGGGTGGCGGTCCTGGCTGATAAACCCCATCGGAGCATTGCTGTCGACGTATTGCGATGGCATCCAGGCAGAACCATGGCGTCGCCATGGTGCGGCGATAATGATCGGCGTCGTCGCCGGGCCGAGTCTGTGCGCGGGCCTGCTCCTGATCCCCTAGAGAGCCGAGTCAGACACGTTGCCCGCGCTGCTCCGCCGGATCAGCGCAGCGGTCCTGAGCGACAACGAAAGACCAGACTCGCCGCGGCGGTCGCAGGGATCGAGCGAACGTACTTCGCGCCCGGTGCCGCGGCCGAGGGCGCGGGAGACTCACTCCGTGTTGATGTGAAGAAGTGGGTGGAGCTGGCGGAGGGGCGGATTCGGAGGTAGGTGCCGGCCATGGCGGGTGGTTGCCCGCGGCCGTCGGCCGCGCACCTCATCTCCGCCCGTCAAGGTACGAATCGATGGCCCGCACCAGCCTCTCC
>JBMOHX010000243.1:0-6007 GCA_049317625.1 Phycisphaerales bacterium | reverse complement strand
CGGTGCCCGCGCCGGACGGCTTCTCATCTCCCTGCTTGTTCAAGCTTGCTCCGATCGTCAGTTGATCCTCTCCCCGCCCCGCTGCATCACCCCGGGCGAAGCCGCGGAAGCCGCGATGGGAGTGGGGGACCTCAAGGGCCAGGCCCCCGCGGGCCCGCTCCTCCGCAAGCTCGCCTGGGTCGAATCACTCCGCCGCTCCTCCAGCCAGGAACTCGCGGGGCTGCTGCCGGAACACACCCCCGCGGCCTCCTCCTCGTACTGGTCCGCCATCGGCAACGCGCTGATGAAGTGCCACGAGGAACTGGCCGGCGAAGGGATCGAGTTCGGCGACGTCGCCCAGCGAAGCCAAGGCCTCGCGATGTTCGAAGAGGAGGACCGATGGAAAGCCGCTTCCGCCGTTCAGACCCGCTACGAAAGGACTCTCGACTCCTGGGGAACCTTCGACCCCGCGCTGCGGAGGCTCCGCCGTTCGCCCGAACCGAGCCCCGACGCGAGCGCCGAGATCGTCCTACTCGGGGTCGCTGATCTCAATCGCTCCACGCGCGACGCACTCCTCGCCTGCCGCGCGAGAATCCGCGCCGTGGTCTTCGCACCCCCCGAAGAACACGCCGCCTTCGACGACCTCGGCTGCGTCATCCCCGAGGCCTGGGAGAATCGCGCCCTCCCCATCGACGACTCTCGCATCGAGTTCGCCGACTCTCCCGCGGATCAGGCCGACCTCACGCTCGGCCTCATCGGCCGCTTCGGCGACCGCTTCGCCGCCCACGAGATCGTCATCGGTGTCCCCGACTCCTCGGTTGTCCCTGTCCTCGAACGCATCGCCGCGCAGTGCAACGCCTCCGGCCAGTCCATCGCCGTCCGCGCCGCCGCGGGCATCCCGTTCTCACGCAGCGCCCCCGGCGCCGCCCTTCGCCTGCTCAACGACCACGCGCAAGACAACTCCTGGGCCTCCCTCGCCGCGCTCATCCGCAACGCGGACATCGAGCGCTGGCTCGATCGTACCCTCCCTCCCGAGCTCTCTCGCGATTGGATCGTCGCGATGGAGGACCTCCGCCGACGCAGTCTTGCCCCCTCCATCCCGGATGCGGGCCTTCCCGAGCCCCTCGCCTCCGTCGTCGCGGCCATCGCAGACCTCGTTGCCCCCCTCCGCCACGCCGAAAACCCTTCCGTCCGGCACTGGCCCGCCATCCTCCTCGAACTCCTCCGCCGTCTCTACGGCGGCATCTCCATCGAGCAACCAGACCCCGCCGCCCGCCGCACCGTCGAAGCCTGCCGCCTCGTCAAGTCCCGGCTCGCTCCCCTCGCCCAGCGCCCCGCCCTCGACGCCCTTTCCCTCGAAGGCACCGACTTCCTCGCGCTCGCCCTCGAAGCCATCGACCAAGAACCTCTCCCGCCCCGCGCCGACGACCACGCCGTCGAGCTCCTCGGCTGGCTCGAACTCGCCATGGACCCCGCCCGCGCCGTCATCGTCACCGGCATGAACGAGGGCTCCGTCCCCGGCTCCACCGGCGCCGACCCCTTCCTCCCCAACGCCCTCCGCCAACACCTCGGCCTTCCTAGCGACCGCACCCGCCTCGCCCGCGACCTCTACCTCGCCACCGCCCTGTGCCACTCCCGCGAGGAGCTCCACTTCATCTCCGGCCGCCGCGACACCGACGGCACGCCCCTCTCCCCCAGCCGCATCCTCCTCGCCGCCCCACCCGCCACCATCGTGAGCCGCCTCGCCGCGTACGCCGGCAAGCTCCCACTCTCCCGCCCCCGCCCCGCCGTCGAACGCTCCCTCCGGGCCGGCCCTCGCTGCGCCTTCACCACCTGCCCACGCGCCCCCGGCCGTCCCATCACCTCGATGACCGTCACCTCGTTCCGCTCCTACCTCGCCTCGCCCTACCGCTTCTTCCTCGAACACATCCTCGGCCTCTGCGAACAAGACGCCCCCGGCCCCGAACTCGACCCCGGCGACTTCGGCACCATCATCCACGAAGCCCTCCGCGACTTCGGCCGCGGCTCCGCCCGCCACTCCACCGACCCCGACGAGATCCGCGACGCCGTGATCACCGCCTTCGACGCCCACGCCGCCGATCGCTTCGGCGCAAACCCGCCCGCACCCGTCTGGCTCCAACTCCGCTCCGCCCGCCTCCGCCTCGAGTCCTTCGCCCCCCACCAGGCCCGCTGGCGCAGCCAAGGCTGGAAAATCCACTCCACCGAATGGCGCCCCGACCCAGAGCACCCCGCCTCCATCACCGTCGACGGTATCGACTTCGGCCTCCGCGGCAGCATCGACCGCATCGACAAAAACGAGCAGGGCGACGTCGCCATCCTCGACTACAAAACCAGCGACTCCGCCACCCGCCCCGAAAAATCCCACCGCACCCGCGACCGCTGGATCGATCTTCAACTTCCCTTGTACCGCCACCTCGCCAAAGGCCTCCAACTCTTCACCCTCGAGTCCAACGTCTCTCTCGGCTACGTCACCCTCGCTCGTGATCCCGCCGACATCTGTTTCCTCAAGGCCAACTGGACCCCAGAAGACCTCCAATCCGCCGACGACGCCGCCGCGGACGTCATCCGCGCCGTCCGCTCACAAGACTTCTGGAACCTCGGCAAAGTTCTCCCCAGCGGCGGCGCACTCGACGCCCTCTGCGGCGTCGGCATCCTCGGCGCCGCCCCGGCAGCCGAGGAGGAGGACGACGCGCCATGACCACCGCGCTCCACGACTACACCGTCGTCCTCGCCTCCGCCGGCACAGGCAAGACCTTCCAACTCTCGAACCGCTTCCTCAGCGTCCTTGCCCGCGATCCATCTCTCGACCCCGCCAAACTCCTCGCCACAACCTTCACCAGAAAGGCCGCGGGCGAGATCCTCGACCGCGTCATCGAACGCCTCGCCGACGCCGCCTCCAATGACGCCAAAGCCGCGGCACTCGACGGGTTCCTCGGCGTCTCGCTCGCACGCCCGGGCTACGAGCGCCTCTGCGTCCGCCTCGCGGGCTCTCTGCACCGACTCGCGATCCAAACGATCGACGCCTTCACGGCTCGCGTCGTGGGGGCCCTCGGTCTCGATATCGGCCTCCCCGCGGGGTGGCGGATCGCCGAAGACGACGAAGACGCCCGCCTCCGCACCGAGGCCGTGGACGCCGCGCTCCGCGTCGCCGATCGCGAAGAGGTCTTCTCTCTCATCTCGCTCTGGCACTCCGGCGGCTTCGGTCGCACCGCCCACGGCACCCTCCTCGACATCATCAACCAGGTCTACGAGGCCTTCCTCCTCGCGAACCGCAATCCCGCCCCCTGGACCACCATCGCGCCGACGAATGCGCCCCTCGAGCCCGCGCCCTTTCTCGCCGCCGTCAATGCGCTCCGCAACGGCGATTTCACCTCAGCCGGCACCGGCAAACGCAGTGAATCGCTCGCGAAGGAGTCGATCTCCCTCGCCGCCGACCTCGAAGCCCGCGACTGGAAAGCCTTCGTCAGCTCCGCGCTCGTCCGCAACACCCTCTTCGGCGATGCCTCCTACCGGCGCGTCAAGCTCCAGCCCTCTCTGATCCAAACCCTCCAGGTCCTCGGCGATCACTCCGCTCAGCTTCTCGTCCGCAACCTCGCCAATCGCAACGCCGCCGCGTTCGCCCTCATCGCCAAGTTCGACGCGGCCTACCAAGACCTCAAAGCCCGCCGCGGCCTCTACCGCTTCGACGATCTCCCGCGGTACCTCCTCGCCCGCCCGTTCGAAGACCTCCTCACACGCCTCTACTTCCGCCTCGACGCCCAAGTGCAGCACGTGCTCTTCGACGAGTTCCAGGACACCTCCGTCCTCCAGTTCAACCTTCTTCGCCCCGTCTGCGACGAAATCCTCAGCCAGCACGACGGCACGCGAACCTTCCTCTGCGTCGGCGACACCAAGCAATCCCTCTACGCGTGGCGCGGCGCCAAGTCGCAGCTTCTCGCCAACGTCGCCGCGCTCTGGCCCACGATCCACACCCACCAGCTCTCGCAGTCCTTCCGCTCCTCGCAGACCATCCTCGACGCGGTCAACACCGTCTTCGGCTCTCTCCCCGTCAACCCCATCCTCAACCTCTCGCCCGCCGGCCAAGACGCCGCCGCGGAGTGGGGCCGCAACTTCCAACCACACGCCGCCGCCAAGGCGAGCCTCAAAGGCCGCGTGCGCCTCTGGTCCGTCGAGGGTGACTCGGCCGCTTGCTTCGCTTCCGCCGCCGACCGCGTGCAGTCCATCCTCGCCGAAGCCCCCGGCGCCTCCGTCGGTATCCTCGTCCGTGCCAACCGCGGCATCCCCGCCCTCATCTACGAACTCGCCAGCCGCGGCATCTCCGCCGCTGAAGAAGGCTCCTCGCTCCTCACCGACTCCAGCCCCGTCGCCGCTGTTGCCTCCCTCTTCCATCTGGCGGACTACCCCGACGACTCCGCCTCACTCTTCCACGTTGCCTCCTCCCCGCTCGGCGCACTCTTCGACCTCACCGAGCAGGAGATGCTCCCCCGCCACACGCGCCTCGACGCCGGCACCCGTGCGTCCATCTCCTTCCGCCGCCGCCTTTCTGTCGAGGGCTTCCAACGCACCACCGAGTGGATCGTCCGCCGCATCGCTTCAAGCGTCGACGACCGCGGCCTCCGCCGCCTCGATCAGATGACCGACCTCGCCGTCGCCTTCGACCGCCGGCGCGACACCCGCCCCTCCGACTTCGCCCGCCTCCTCCGCAGCAAGCGCGTCGCCGACCCCGTCTCACGCCAGGTCCGCGTGATGACCATCCACCAGTCCAAGGGCCTCGAGTTCGACGCGGTGGTGCTCCCGGACTTGATTGTCAAACGCAACCGACCTCCCGCGGTCCTCACCGACAACGCCGCCGCGGACGGGTCTCGCTCCCCCTTCGCCCCCGTGAGCGACGTCTCGCTCAATCCCAGCGAAGCCGTCTGCGATCTCCACCCTCGACTCCGCGGCCTGCTCCGCGCGACCACCTCCGCCCGCATCTCCGAGGAGCTGAGCGTCCTCTACGTCGCCATGACTCGGGCGATCCACTCGCTCGACATCATCCTCCCCTCGCGTGCCTCCGAGCCAGACACCTTCTCCTCGGCCGACGCCGCGTGCACAGCGTTCGGTGTCTCTCGCGTCAAGGCCGGCTCCACCCAACTCCTCTCGCTCGGCACCGACAACTGGTACACGCCCGAACGCCAAGATCACGTCGAACGCCCGGTTGAGCACCACCGCATCTCACTCCGCGAACCCGACGGCCTCCCCGTCTCCCGCTGGCCCCGCCGCAGCCCCTCATCTCTCGAAGGCGGCCCCTCGCGCACGCTCGACTCGATCCTCACCATCGAGCCCACCCACGGCCTCGAGCGCGGCACCCTCGTCCACGCCTTCTGCGAAGCCGTCGATTGGCTCGACACCCACGCCGCGCCCTCCGAGGTCTCGCTCGTCGACCTCGCGCTCTCCCTCGGCTGGTCTGACGCGGACGCCCACCGAGAAGCCGCGCTCTTCCTGCATGCCCTCCGCGGCCCCCTCGCCTCCGTCTTCACTCGCGCTCGATACGCGGGCCGCGGCGACGTCACGCTCCGCCGCGAATGGGCCTTTGCCACGCCGGCGCTGGACCACGACGAGCGCATCATGCTCTCCGGCCAGATCGACCGACTGGTTGTGCTCAAGCAGGGCGGCCGCATCGTCTCGGCCGAAGTCATCGACTTCAAGACCGACGCCGTAAGCCCCGAAGGCCCCGACCCCGCGGCGTTCGCGGCACGCGTCGAACACTACCGCCCACAGCTCAACGCCTACCGCGCCTCCGTCGCCCGGTTGTTCTCCCTCCCGCGCGAAGCAGTCCGCGCGACCCTCGTCTTCCTCGCGGCGGGCGTCGAAGTCACACTGGAATCCTGAGTCGCTACTGCCCCGGCGCGTACGGCGTCGTCCCCGCCGCGATCTGCTGCTTCGCCCCGACCCGCGTGATGTTCTTGATGAACGCCTTGTAGTCCGCGTCCGCCGCTTCCGCCGTCAGGCCAAAGTACGTCTCGAA
>JBMOHX010000242.1:0-6012 GCA_049317625.1 Phycisphaerales bacterium | reverse complement strand
GTGGGTCTGCCTGCTCGGGGCTCATGTATGCGAGCGTGCCCAGGACCTGTCCGACCATTGTCTGTCCCGGAGCAACAGGATCGGGCGTGAGCAGCTTGGCGAGCCCGAAATCAAAGACCTTCGGGACGGGGCGACCGTCCTCCTCGGCGACAAGAACGTTCGACGGCTTGATGTCCCGGTGCAGGATGCCGCGGTCGTGCGCGTGCTGCACGCCCTTGCAGACTTCGAGGAACAGGGTCAGTCGCTCGCTGATCGGCAACTGGTGAAGACGCACGTACTCGGTGATCGAGGGACCGTCGACGAGGTCCATCGCGATGTAGGGAGAGCCCGTGTCGTCGGTGCCGGCGTCCAGAAGCTTCGCGATGTTCTGGTGCGCCATCTTCGCGATGGAATCTCGCTCGATCTGAAACCTGGTCAGCAGCTCCTGCGCCCACGGGCCTGCGCGGAGGACCTTGACGGCGACGGTGCGGCGGACGGGTTCGATCTGAAACGCCCGGTAGACATTCGACATGCCACCTTGGCCCAAGACGGCCTCGACGGTGTACGGCCCGATCCGCTGCGGCAGCACGTGCCTGGACGTCGCGTGTTGCGATGCCACAACCAACGGATCAGGCAGCGGAGCCGGAGAGTTCTCTGCGGCCCCCAGCAACGAGAGGAGTTCCTTCAGCAAGGCCGGGTCGTCTGCCAGGCGACGAGCAGCCCACTCTCGCCGTTGAGGGACGGGAACGCCATCGAGCACGAGCAGCGTTTCCTTCAGACGTTCTTGCCGGGGATCCTCGGTCACGCTCCTTCCCTTTCCGCAGACCACGGCTGATTCGGCACGTTCGAGAGCGCACGCTGAAGCCAGAGCCGCGCAAAGGCCCAGTCGCGTCGCACGGTGCGGTCCGTCACGCCCAGGGCCTGTGAGATCTCAGGGTCTGTCAACCCAAGGTAGTAACGCAGAATGACAACCTGCGCGGACCTGGCGTCAACGGATTCAAGTTCCGTCAGGGCACGGTCAACCGCGAGGATCTCCGCGGCAGGCCGATCCACGGCGACGGGAATGTCATCGAGCTCGACCCGCCGCTGCTCCGGTCCTCCGCGCTTGAGGGCGTCCTTGGCCCGGGCGCGATCGACGAGCACACTCCGCATCGCCAACGCCGCGGCGGCGATGAAATGCTGACGGTTTTGCCACCGCGCATCGTCGCCACCCCCCGCAAGCCGGGCGTACGCCTCGTGAAGCAGTTCGGTCGGCTGCAGCGAAGCTCCCGGCGAGAGCGTGCGCAAGCGGTGTTCGGCGATCAGACGAAGCTCGGCATAAACCGCCGGGATGAGCGCGGCGATGCGCTCACGATCAGTACCGAAGCGACTGGCTACCGGCGGCATCTGCCCGGATTGGTCGGCTGGCACTTCCACGGTGGAACCAACAGTATGCCGAACACGATGGTGCTCGGTCACCGCGCTCGTGATTGCGGGAATTCGTGTCCGCGCTGCACGCGGAATTTCGTAGAGCACTGTGTTGGGGCGGCGATCGGCATGATTCCGCCCTGCCGCGGCTTCCGCTCCGGATCGCGGCGGTGACACCGTGCGGACTCGATGGTCGTACCCCTGAAGGAGAATCAAGATGCCGAAGACCGACATGATCGCCCCCGACAACTGCGCGATGGTCCTGATCGACTTCCAGCCCGCCATGTGGCAGGGCGTGGAATCGCACCAGCGCATCGAGCCGTTCACCAACGTCCAGATCCTCGCGAAGACCGCCAAGCTCTTCAAGATTCCCGTCGTTCTCTCGACGGTGGCGAAAGACGCCTTCTCGGGGCCCTTCATGCCCGAGGTCACCGACCTCTTCCCGGGCGCACAAATCGTGGATCGCACCAGCATCAACTCATGGCTTGATCCGAACTTCCGCAAGGCCGTCGAAGCGACCGGCCGCAAGAAGATCGTGCTCGCGGGGCTCTGGACCGAGGCGTGCGTGATGTTCCCTTCCCTCGACCTGCTCAAGAACGGGTACGAGGTGTACATCCCCTTCGACGCCTGCGGCGATGTCTCGAAGGAAGCCCATGAAAGGGCGGCGCAGCGCCTCGTGCAGGCCGGCGCGATCCCGATGAACTCGCTGCAGGTGACCTTCGAACTCCAGCAAGACTGGGCCCGCGGCGAAACCTACGAGGGCGTCATGGACATTCTGCGGGCCCACACGCCCTACGGCATCCAGGTTCGCTTCAGCAAGTGGGCACTGGGTGCGCACGCGAGCGAAGGCGGAAAGCATTGAGCCCGGTGGACGCGGGGGCCGCGGGCAGTATCTCAACACCTGATCTCGTTGTCCTGCAGGCAAACGTCACGACGATGAACCCGGCGCAACCGACCGCGCAGGCGGTCGCGATCGCCAACGGCCGCATCGTCGCAGTCGGTGACGATCAAACGATCCAGCGGCTCGCCGGGCCCGGGACCCGCACCATCCACGCTGGCGGTCGTCGGGTGATCCCCGGTCTGTACGACTCGCACCTTCACATCATCCGCGGCGGCCTCAACTACAACATGGAGCTCCGGTGGGACGGCGTCCCCAGCCTGGCCGACGCCATGCATCTACTCCGCGAACAGGTGGCTCGCACGCCGCAGGGCCAGTGGGTGCGCGTCGTCGGCGGCTTTGCGGAGTTGCAGTTCGCCGAACGGCGCCTGCCCACGCTCGCGGAGCTCAACGCCGCCGCCCCCGACACTCCCGTGTTCATTCTGCACCTCTACGACCGCGCACTCCTGAATCGAGCGGCGCTCAAGGCCGTTGGCTACACCAGAGACACGCCCGAGGTTCCGGGCGGAACCATCGAACGCGACAAGGCGGGCAATCCGACCGGGTTGCTGGTGGCGAACCCGAATGCGCTCCTGCTCTACAAGACGCTGGCGATGGGCCCGAAGCTGCCGCCCGAGCACCAGATGAACTCGACGCGCCACTTCATGCGTGAACTGAACCGGCTCGGCGTCACGAGTGTCGCCGACGCGGGCGGGGGCTTCCAGAACTATCCAGACGACTACGTGGTCATCAACGAACTGCACAAGCGAGGCGAGATGACCGTTCGCATCGCCTACAACCTGTTCACGCAACGCCCGAAGCAGGAGCGCGAGGACTTCGCCAACTGGGCGGCCAACAACCGGATGTACCAGGGAGACGAGTTCCTGCGACTCAACGGCGCCGGCGAGATGCTCGTGTACTCCGCCGCGGACTTCGAGGACTTTGTCGTCGATCGCCCCGACATGCCAAGCACTATGGAAGCGGACCTCGAAGGTGTCGTCGGCCTGTTGGCGCGGAACAAGTGGGCGTTTCGTCTGCACGCGACCTACGACCAGACAATCTCGCGCTCGCTCGATGTCTTTGAGCGTGTGAACCGCGACACGCCCTTGGGCGATCTCCGGTGGTTCTTCGACCATTGCGAGACGATCAGCGACCGCAACATCGAACGCATCAGGGCGCTCGGCGGCGGGATCGCGGTGCAGCACCGAATGGCCTTCCAGGGCGAGTACTTCATCAACCGCTACGGGAAACAAGCCGCGGAGCGGACGCCACCGGTCAAACGAATCATCGAGATGGGTGTGCCCGTCGGCGCCGGTACCGACGCGACGCGTGTCGCAAGCTTTAACCCTTGGACCAGCCTCGCGTGGCTTGTGACCGGCAAGACGGTGGGTGGGACATCGCTGTATCCAGAGGCGAACCTGTTGTCGCGGGAACAGGCTCTGCGCCTGTACACCACTGGGAGCGCGTGGTTCAGCCGCGAGGAATCGGTCAAGGGGCAGATCGTCCCCGGCCAGCACGCCGACATCGCGGTGCTCAGCGAGGACTACTTCGAGGTGCCCGCCGACCGCATCCGCGCGCTCGAAAGCCTCTGCACCATTGTCGGTGGAAAGGTCGTGCACGCCGCGGGCGCGTTCACCGAGCACGCACCACCCGCGATTCCGGTGCTGCCAGAGTGGTCCCCCGTCACCAAGTTCGGCGGTCACTGGCGCATCGCTGCCGATGCGTCGCTGCCGCCAACACCAGTTGTGTGCGCGCACGGACACTCGCACGCTCCGCTCGGCCGGGACGCTCTGAGTCACGGCGGTGGCGGCTGCTCATGCTGGGCGTTCTAGCCGTCTCTCCGTTGCCTCGTCATCGAGAAAGGTCCACCATGCTCTCGCCATTCACCGCGTCCGACTCTGCTCTTCTGCTCATCGACCACCAGATCGGCACCATGCAACTCATCAAGAATCTGCCGCTGGAGCGTGTGCAGAAGAACACGCTCGCACTCGCCAAGACGGCGAAGATCCTGGGCATTCCCATCCTGCTGACCAGCTCGCAGGAGGAGATGCTCCAAGGGCCGCTCATGCCCGACCTTGTCAAGCTTCTGCCCGAAGAGAACAAGGTCCGCATCAAGCGCGCCGGCATCGCCGACACGTGGACCGACCCCAACTTCAAAACGGCCGTCGAGAAGTTGGGCCGTCGTAACCTCATCATGGCGGGCGTCACCACCGACGTCTGCCTGGTCTTCCCCGCGATCAACGCGGTCGCGGCGGGCTTCAACGTGCAAGCCGTCATGGACGCGTCGGGCTCGCCCTACGAGGTCTCCGAAGAACTCGCCCGCCGCCGCATGGCCGCCAACGGCGTCGTGCTGACGGCAACGGTCACGATCATCGCCGAACTCGCGCAGGACTGGAGCCGACCCGAGGGCGAGCAGCTCAAAGGCGTCCTGTTTGCCGATGTGCTGCCGCCGGTTGGATAGCTCGCTGGCGCCAACAAGCGCCGCACATCACACGCAAGCGAACGATTGCAACCCCTGTTCGCCGATGCCCGTGCCCGCCGCAGCCCCGCGGCACGCGCACCCGCGAGGGAACATCAATCATGGCGATGACAACGATGCTCAATACCGACGCTGTCCTGCTCGTCGGGAGGCTTCTTGTGTCAGCGCTGTTCATCCAGAGTGGTGTATCCAAACCGCTCGCGTGGAACGCAGCGCTCGACGAGATCGCCAGTTTCGGCATGCCGCGGTCCACACTGCTGCTTGCCCCCGCAATCGCCGCGCAGTTGATCGGCGGCCTTGGTGTCGCCGCGGGCCTCTTCACCATTCCCTGCGCCCTTGTGCTTCTTGCGTTCATGGTTCCTGCCACGTTCTACATCCACGGCTTCTGGCGATACTCCGGTGAGGCTCGCAAGCACCACTTCAACGGCCTCTTCCAGAACCTCACGGTTTCGGGGGGATTGGCACTCCTCCTGATCACCGGTCCGGGCGCATGGTCGATTGACGCGATGATGTCCGGCACCGGGAGGGCCCCGTGAACCCCAGTCCAGTCACTGCTACCCCGGCGGCGAATCCGCCAAAAGTAAAGCCACCAGCAACGTGGCTCGCTCCGCTCCTCGCCGGAGTCGCTGGCTTTGTGGACACCGCCGGATTCGTCGTGTTCGCGGGCGTCTTTCTCGCCCATGTCACCGGCAACTTTGTCGTCTTGGGGGCCACCCTCCCGGGCCAAGGGCTCGGGTCCGCGGCGATGAAACTCGCAGTGCTCCCGCTCTTCATCATCGGCGTAGCCATCGGGTGGCTCATCGTGCGAAGATCTCCGCGGAAATCTTCTCGCCACATCGCGACGGTGGAAGGCTTGCTGCTCCTTGCCGGCGGCGGCCTGGGAGTGTGGTCACATTACCCTGGTTCGATGCCGCACATGGCCGAACCCGTCGCTATGGCCTGCGGCGTACTGGCCATGGCGCTCCAGTCGATGCTTGCACGATCGCTGAAGCTACCCATGACGCACGTGATGACGGGCAATGTCACGCAGCTGACCGTGGACCTGCTTGATGCACGGTTCGGTCATCCCGAGTGCGGTGCCGCGGCCAGTAGGAACATCGCGCTGGTCGCCGCCTTCGCGTGCGGAGCGGTGCTTTCCGGAGTG
This sequence comes from Phycisphaerales bacterium, assembly GCA_049317625.1. Lineage (GTDB taxonomy): Bacteria > Planctomycetota > Phycisphaerae > Phycisphaerales > UBA1924 > JBEIUO01. Next base: position 126 of record JBMOHX010000242.1, on the reverse strand, counting down.
CTCGTGTCATCCTTCGGGCTGGCGGTTCTCGTGATACCAGCTGTGGTACTGCTTGCGATCGCCAGAACAATCGAGTCGCGATGAGGCGGGTTCTGAGCACATCAGTGTGCCAGCACCGATGAACTG
>JBMOHX010000241.1:0-6025 GCA_049317625.1 Phycisphaerales bacterium | reverse complement strand
CGTGTTCCTCGATGAGATCGACGCCGTCGGTCGCCGCAGGGGCGGCGGCTTCTCGCACGGCGGCCACGACGAACGCGAGCAGACCCTCAACGCCATCCTGGTCGAGATGGACGGCTTCTCCCCGGCCGACGGCGTCATCGTCATCGCCGCGACGAACCGCTCCGACGTTCTCGATCCCGCCCTCGTCCGGCCCGGCCGCTTCGACCGCCAGGTCGTGGTCCCCCTCCCGGATGTGAAGGGCCGACTCGAAATCCTGCGCGTCCACTCGAAGAAGGTGAAGCTCGACCAGACCGTCGATCTCGAGCGCGTCGCCCGCGGCACTCCCATGTTCTCCGGCGCCGATCTCGCCGCGATCATCAACGAAGCGGCCATCGCCGCGACGATGCAGAACAAGGAAACCATCGAGCAGACCGACCTCGAAGAAGCCCGCGACAAGATCCGTTTCGGCCGGGCCCGCAAGAGCCGCCGCATCGACAAGGACGAGAACCGCGCCACCGCGTACCACGAAGCTGGCCACGCGGTCCTTCAGTACCTCCTGAAGGATGCCGATCCGCTCCACAAGGTCACCATCATCCCCCGCGGGCAGGCCCTGGGCGCCACGTTCTCTCTGCCCGAGAAGGACCGCCTCGGCTACAGCCTCCGCTACCTCGCCGCCACCATGCGGGTGCTCTGCGGCGGTCGCCTCGCCGAGGAACGCGCGGTGGGCGACATCTCCTCCGGCGCTTCCATGGACATCACCCTTGTCACCCGCTTCGCCCGCGCGATGGTGCTCGACTGGGGCATGAGCGAGCGGCTCGGCTTTGTCCGCTACTCCGGCGAGGACAACCGCGAGGCCTTCATGGGCGAGCGCGAGTACTCCGACACCACCGCCCGCATCATCGACGAAGAAATCAAGCGGCTGGTCACCGAGGCCTACGAGGAGGCCCGTCGCATCCTCGACCTCAACTGGGACAAGGTCATCGCCGTCGCCGAGACGCTCCTCAAGTACGAAACCCTCAGCTTCGACGATGTCGACCAGCTGATGAAGGGCAACGCCGTCACCCGCCCCACCGTCGCCGAGATGCTCCGGGCCGAAGAACGCCGGCGGGCCGACAACCTCCCGCCCGCCTCCCCCTCCAAGCCCGCGAGCGACCTCCCTCCCGACGCCCTCCCGACCCCAGCCTAACTCAACGAGCGCTTCGACAACCGGGCGAACTTTCGTCCGGTTTTTCGTTTTTCGACCGGAAGATCTCGACCCGAGCGGTGACTTCTCTGTGGTAGTTCATCATTCACTCGTACACAGGAGACCACCGTGAACCGTCGCATTTCTGCCCTTCTGCTCTCGTCGCTCGCTTTCCTCACCCCCACCGCCCTCGGCCAGCTCGAGAAGCACCAGGTCTACGTTGCCCCCGAGGCCCGCAACGCCGCGATCCAGTACTGGGTCGCCTCCAGCTACGTCACTCCGGAAGTGGTTCAGCTCTTGCGGGACCTCAACTGGGACAAGGTCGGCGATAGCTTCGACCCCTCGGCGATGCCGCCCGAGTTTGCAGCCGCGGCCGGCGCGGACATCGAGTCCGCGCGAAACCAGCTTCTCCTTGCCACTCGCATGACGCGCTGCAACTTCGAGTGCCGTTGGGAAGACGGGATCGGAACCCTCCTTCCCCACTTGGGCAAGCTCCGCAACGGCTGTCGGCTGCTCCGCCTCGACGCTCGCCGCGCCGCCATGAACGGGGACATCGCCCGGGCCGTCGAAGATCTGCTCGCCATCCGCCGCATCGCGGTCCACACCGCCATGGAGCCCATCACCATCAGTAAGCTGGTCGCGCTCGCGGTCGATTCTACCGCCTGCGACGAAACCATCTCGCTCGCCAAGTCCGGAAAGCTCACCGCCGCTCAGCGCGACAAGCTCCTCGCCGACATCGCATCCACCCCCACCGACGATCTCTTCAAGATGTCAGAGGTCTTCATGTCCGAGCGCTCGTGGGCCCTCTCACTCATCGGCAATGACAAGCCCTCTGCCGCCAAGCTCAAAGCCAACCTCGCCGCGCTCGGCGACTTCGGCGATCAAACCCAAGACAACCTCGACAAGCTCAAAGCGCTGAGCGACGAAGACCTGCTCGTGGAAGCCCAGTCCCTGAGCGCCGTCTACGACGCCGTCGAACGGGCCTGGCGGCAGCCCGATGCGCGGGCCGCTCTCAGCGCGATCGGCGATGAGATCTCCGCCGGCAAGCACGGCGTCCTCGCGCCCGCTCTCGCGCCCGCATTTGCCAAGATGCGATCGTCCTACGACAACTCCCTCGCAAAGCTCGCCGAGGCGTCCGCCGCCCTCAAGTCCGCCACTCTCGCCAAGTAATCCCAGCGATGGCCACTCCCGACGCCGAATCCTCGCGACAGCTCCTCATCCGCTGCCGTCGCGGCGACGAGGCCGCGGCACTCGCGCTCTGGAACCTCCTCGGCCCACCGCTCATCGCCTACGCCCGATCCATCACCCGCCGCCAGCACCTCGCCGAAGACATTGTCCAACAGGTCTTCGGCGAGGTGCTCGCGCTCCCGCAGCCCGCGGTCGCAGCCATCCGCGACCCCGCCGCCTGGCTCACCCTCGCGACCCGCAGACGGGCCGCCAACGCCCTCCGCGCGCAGCACCGCCGCGAACGTGCCGAACGCCACTCGGCTCGCCCGCCTCGTCCGCAAACCCGAGGGAATGCGCTCGACGACCTCGAACGCCTCGGCTGGCGTGAGCGCGAAGTCCTCGTCCTCCGCCACACACTCGGCCTCTCCTTCCCGCAGATCGCGCTCACGCTCGGCATCGCGACGTCCACCGCGGCTGCACGCTACGAGCACGCCCTGCGTACGCTCCGTGAACTCGTCTCGAAGACGGAGGTGCTCCATGGCTGATCGCCTTCAGCAAGTCCTCGAACAACTCGCTCATCCAACCCCGCAGGCCCCGCCCGCGCCCTTCCTCGCGGGCGTGCGCCGCATCCGCCGCCGCCGCCAGATCACCACCGCCGTGGCCTGCACCGGTTCGCTTGCAGCCCTCGCGCTCGCGGTGCTCATCCTCCGCCCGCTCTTTACCCAACCCCCGCAGCCCAAGCCCCGCGAGATCGCGCGCACCGCGCCCGCCATCCAACCTATCACCACCGCCGGCGCGCTCAGCCTCCGCGGCACCACCATGGACGGCGCCACCATCCCGCTCAGCGGCGAACTGGGCGCCGGCGGCGCGCAGGACGTCTTCCGCGTACAAGACGTCGCCCGCATGCTCGAGAGCATCGAGTTCGCCCCTCGGCGGAATGTGACCGATCCGCTTCCCCCCAAGAGGCCTCGCAGGTAACTACCTCGCGCCCACGACCGGGGAGAGTTTCATCTCCGCCCCGCCGCGCTTGATGGTCAGCTCGATCGCCTCTCCCGGTGCCTTCGCGGAGACACCCGCGCGCAGAGAGGCGTAGCTCCCGTCCGGCTGCCCTTCAACTCCCGCGATGACGTCCCACATCTGCACCCCGGCGACCTGCGCGGGCGAACCGGGAACGACACGCGTCACCAGGCACGCGCGGCCGGGCACGACCCCCGACTGGGCCGCCAGCGCGTCGCTCAATCGCCCCAACTCCAAGCCGATCATCTTCCGGCTCGACGACACCTCGTACTGGGTCTCGTACTCGCGATCAACGACGATCACACACCCGGGCAGCGCGGCGCAAAGGCACGCCGCCAACATCGCAACGGCAAACTGGTTCTTCACGAGAGGTCCTTCCATACGCACGCGCGCGGCCCCCGGGCCGGCGCTCATCGCGTCACCCGCTGCTACGCTTGGGCCGATGAAGCGTTTCACCACCACCGCCCTCGTCCTGCTGGCCCTCTGCCTCCCCGCGACCGCCGCGCTGGCGCAGGACACCGCCGTCGCCCCCGCCCCGCCCCGCGGCGCCTGGGAACTTTTCCTCGAATCCCGCGACGTCTTCACCGTCCTCCTCCTCGCCGGGTCCGTCGGCGGGATCGCCCTCATCTTCATGGCCATCTTCGAGGTCCGTGAGACGGCCTTCCTCCCCAAGGGTCTCGCAGGCCGGTGCACCGACCTCGCCCGCACCGGTCGCGTCGAGGCCCTCGCCGAAGCCGTCCGCGACGGCGAGAGTTTCTTCGCACGCGTCGTCTCCGCCGCGGCCGCTCGCGCGGGGACTGACCGCGTCGCGATCCGCGACGCCGCGGAGCTCACCGCTTCCGAAGAGTCCGCCCGCTGGTTCCGCCGCATCGAGCTGCTGTCGACCATCGGCAACATGGGCCCCCTCATCGGCCTCGCCGGCACCGTGTGGGGCATGATCCTCGCCTTCACCTCTCTCGGTGACCGTGACGGACAAGCCGGGCCGGCGGACCTTTCCCTCGGCATCTCCAAAGCGCTGTTCCACACGCTCCTTGGCCTCTGCCTTGCCATCCCCTGCCTCTTCGCCTACGCACTCCTCCGCGGCAAGATCGACCGCCTGTGTACCCGAGCCACCATCGTGGCCTCGGACGTCATCGAGCTCATCGCCGCACGCTCGGGCGACTCCGCCCCGCGAAGGAAAGACCCCGCGTGAGAATGCGGCCGGTCCATCACGCCCCGCACGGCCGCATCAACGTCACGCCGCTGATCGACGTGATCCTGTGCCTCATCATCTTCTTCCTCCTGGTCGGGAAGCTCGCCCACGACCGCGCCGCCCAAGTGGACCTCCCCGCCTCGGCGGGCGGCACGGGCAACCCCGGCGCGCCGGGGCTCGTCGTCAGCATCGTGGCCGCCCCGGACTCGTCGCCCAAGGTCCTCGCCGACGGCGTCGAACTCTCCACCGACGCACTGAACACGCTGCTCCGCTCACGCGCGCCGGACTCCGAAGTCACCATCCGCGCCGACAAGTCCCTCGCGTACGAGCACGTCGGCCCCGTCATCGCGGCCTGCCGCGAAGCCGGCCTCCGCGGCGTCCGACTCGCCATCCGCCCCGCGGGGGGAAACTAGATGCTGTCACGCAGGCGCAGCGCCCTCGACGTCTACGAGAGCCACCACGGCCCGAACATGACACCGATGGTCGACATCGTGATGGTCATCCTCATCTTCTTCATGGCGAGCGCGGCGATGCTCGGGCCGGAGTGGTTCCTCCCGGCTTCCCTGAGCCGCGCGGGCGCTTCGACAGCACCCGCTGACCCCGCGCCCAACCGCCGCATCGAAGTCGCGCTCGCGCCCGGCCCGAGCGGCCCGCGTGCGATCATCGACGGCGCTTCGATGAGCCTCGCGGACTTTGAAAGCAAGCTCCGCCAGGACATCGCGGATGTGGGCGCGGCGCACGTCACCGTGGTCATCACGCCCGACCCGAAGGTGAGTTACGACTCAGTCGTTGCGGCGCAGGGCCTCTGCGCCAAGCTCGGCGTCTCCTCGCTCGAGCTCCGCGACCGCTGAACCCCCGCGCGCCGCAGGATGTAGAGGTACTCGGTGTTCCGCAGCCGCCCCACCGCGCCGACCTTCACGCCCTTGGGGTTGTAGATGCCGATGCGGGCGCCCACGTACCGCGGATAGTCCGTCGCGAGCACCCGCAGTTCAGCGTCCGCGCCGCCCACCTCGCGCAAGAGCGCCTCGAGCGACTCTCGCCCCACGTACCCCTCGTCGCTGAACGACACGATCACAGTCGGTGCTCGCAGCGCCCGGATCACGCTCGACAAGGCGTCGAAGCACGTACGCCGCGAGTTAAACGCGCTCCGCCGCTCCATGCAGTCCACTCGCTTGCACGCGATCCCGTACACCTCGGGGCGATCCCACCGCACGAGGGTCTCCCAGATGTGGTAGTTCCCGAGGTACGAGTGCTGGTTGTACGGCGGATCAACATACGCCACGTCGGCGTCGAGACTCGCCGCGGCATCCACCGCTTCCATCATCACCGCCGCGCCCTTGCCCGCGCCCGCGCGTGGCAGCACGTCCGGCACCCGCAGCTCGAGGGGGCGCGAGGCCCGCGGCGCCCACGCCTTGAGATACGCCATCTGCAGACCGGTCGTTGAGTCGACACGGTCCGCCGCCTCCATGAGCGAGGTGAGCATCACC
>JBMOHX010000240.1:0-6035 GCA_049317625.1 Phycisphaerales bacterium | reverse complement strand
CTGCTCCCGAGCTCCGGCAACGTGGTGGTCAACAACACCGTCGTGAACGGGATCCCCGGTCAACCCGCGGCCGGACGCTGGTGTCTCAACATCCAGGATGGGTCGGTGTCGAACATCATTTTCAACAACATCCTGTTGAACTACCACGGGTTCCGCGGCAGCATCGACCTCTGCCCATCCTGCACTCCCGGCACCGTGAGCGACTTCAACATCGTCATGGACCGTTTCACGCTCGACGGCGGCTCGGGGATCTCGCTGGCACAGTGGCGCGCGGCGACGGGGCTGGATGCGCACTCACGCGCGGTGCCGTCGGCGCAGTGGGCGTTGCTCTTCGCGAACCTGGGAACGAACGACTACCGGCTGGGGCCGACGAGTATCGCGGCGGACTTCGGCGTCGCGGCGTTGGCTGGAGTGAGTGCGCCGCTGGTGGACCGCGCGGGCACGCCGCGGCCGTCGGGTGCTGGGTTCGATGCGGGCGGGTACGAGCGGGCCTGCCGCGCCGATGTCACGCGCGACGGCGGAGTCGACGGCGACGATGTGGTGCTGTTCTTCGCCTGGTTCGACTCTGCTGACACCCGCGCGAACTTCGACGGCTCGCAGGGCGTGGATGGCGATGATGTGATCATCTTCTTCGGGTCGTGGGATGCGGGGTGCTGAGCGACAGTTGATCCTTGGGGTTGTTGGCGAGGGCGTGGGGCGGAAGACCGAATGGCCCATCGTGGACTTGCCGCGCTGGCGCGTACCGGTGCGGCGCACCACCGAAAACTGGACGGCTGATCGCTCGGGGCAGGAACGTAAGTCATGTCCCACCACGGTTCTGTTCACAGCACTGGCTGATTCAAAGTGCCACTTTGAATCAGCCGGATACCAATCTTGTTCCGAACAGAACGGGGTTCGGCGGCCCGGCCTCACCCCTTCAGATGGCACGCTCCTCCAGTGATGACCCGCCGCGGGTTACCCTGAAGGGCCTGATACTTGAACCGGAGCGAGCGACGAATGGGACTTGAAGCCGTCGAACTGGTGATGGCGATCGAGGAGGACTTTGGCGTCACGCTTCCCGACCGGGAGTGCCAAAGCATGAGAACTGTCGGAGATCTGGCGGCTTTGGTGGTTCGTCACCTGCCAAAGACGGCGGCTGGTCAGAACGCCGCGGAACAGGTCGCCGTCTCAGAGCGTGTGCTGGAGCGGGTCCGTCAGATCATCTCGCAGGAGTTTCGCCTGCCGATGGAACGCGTGCAGCCTCACTCCAGATTGATCCAAGATCTTGGGATCGACTAGGCGCGCTCAGCAGCCCGCGTCCCAGAGCGCAAAGAAGTCGATCGTGTCGTCGCCGTCGGTTCCGCCGTCGCCGTTGATGTCCGCGGCGGGGAGGCTGAGGTTCCAGTCGGCGAAGAAGGCGATGACGTCGTCACCGTCGACGCCGCGGTCTTGGTTGTAGTCGGCGAGGCAGGGCGGGGCTTCAACGGCGATGGTGATCGTTTCAGGGGTCATGATGCAGGGCACGCTGAGCTCACCGCGGGCGATGTTGAAGTTGTAGACGCTGAGGTTGTTGAATGCCCACGAGCCCTGGGCGTCGAGGATGTTGAGACTCGGGAGGGTCGCGGCGCTATTGAACGTGCGCGAGTACTCCACGCCGTAGCCAGCGACGTTGATCGCGACGGGGATCTGAGTGGGAACATCGGTCCCGGCGGAGAAGAAGAAGCCGTCGACGCCGGGGTCGTTGTTGCGGATGACGAAGTTCCACGCGGGAGCGCCCTGGAGCGGTACGTTGCGTCCGCCGATGGTCAGCACAAACGTCGAGTTGATGACGCGGTAGCCGCGGACGCGATTCGCGAGCGATGGAGTGGGGCTGTTGATGAAGACGGCGGAGTCGACGTCAAAGCGCAGATCAACGGGCGCGTTGGCGGGGATGCCGGCGAGCAGGCCGGTGACGAACTGGTTGCTCTCGACTGAGCCCGTGATATGAACGTGGACGATCTCGGCGTGGGCGGAGATCGAGCAGGCGAGAGCGGCGGCGAGCGCGCAAGGTACAGCCGTGGTCTGCATGGTTCTCTCCTGGGTGCGGCGTGTGGCCGCTATTGCTCTCGTGGCCGCTGGAACTGGTTACAAGGATATCGGCGTTCTTACAGGATGCAAGGGTTTCAGAAGTTTCTTTGGAGAATGACGCGGGCGTGAGAACTCTCTTTGGTTCACCTCGCGGTCCGCATGCACGATGATGGGTGCGAGACAGTCCGGTCGTTTGCCGCCCATCGGCTCGCAGCGGCTTTCAGGCAGTGCTGCGGCTCGGCTGGGCCTCACGGACGCGGCTGGAAAGCCGTGGAGACTCATCCACTGGAATGTGGATGCCGCCATGGGCGCTGACGGCCTCATGGGATTGTCCTGCTTTGAACACCAACTTGATCAGACCTTGTCCTCCGGGCGAGAGCACTTCCGCGAGGCTTTGAGATACTGCGCGGATGGCGAGCTTTCCACGCGCGCGGCGGTCCGGCTTTACCCTGATTGAGCTTCTGGTGGTGATCGCGGTCATCGCTCTGCTCATCGGTATCCTGCTGCCATCGCTGGGTTCCGCTCGCGACACCGCCCGCAAGACGCGCTGCCTCGCCAACCTGAATCAGATGCACGTTGCCGCGGTGATCTATTCCTCCGAGAACAGGCGGAAGGCGTACATCCCGAATCAGAACACCGGTGACGACGACATCGCGTATCTCTATCCCGATTACATGTCCGACGCCCGCGCGGCGGTCTGTCCCTCAACCCGGAACAAGGTCGACACTTCGCTCATGATCTCGGAGGAAGAGGAGAACGTCGCGTTGCGATGGTCGCTTCTGCAGCATCAGCGTGTGGTGCTCCAACATTTAACCCAGTCTGCCAAGACCAAGAACGACGACGGCACCCACCCCGACAACAGGATCGGCGGCGGGCACAGCTACGAGGTCTGGGCTTGGCAAGATACGAACAAGTATCCGGACGGCACGGTGGTGTGGACCAGTACCCAGCCCTGGGAACAGCGCGGGTGGCCCGAGCTGTACGGCGGGCGATTCACGGGCACGCGGCGCGACGTGCTGAAGACCGAATCGAGCGTCGCGTTTCCGTCCAAGATGTTGCTGGTCCTCGAAAACGATCAGGGTGCCGAAGGCACCATCAACAACTATCCCGATGACGTCGACAACCACCAGAAGGCGGGTCTGAACATCGGCTTCTGCGACGGGCACGCGCGTTGGTTCAGCGCGGGGCCCGGGATCATCGACACCTACATGGACTCGCACGCCGACCCACCCGGCAACGCCACGATTGTCCAACCGCTCTTGCGATCCCGCGAGTTCACCTACGCCGGTCGATCGTTGACCGAGTGGTACTACCAGCGCTGAGCAGCAATCCGGGGCAGTAGTCCCCGTCGCCCCCCAGTTTTTGAACCCCTGAAGGAGAGAATCTGTGAGCAAGTATCTCGTCCCAGTCGCGATCGTTCTCGCCGCGGGTGCCACCTCTTCGGCGTTCGCCCAGACCGTGGCCACCATCAATGCCGCAGGCGTGCGGATTGAGAACGGCCGTTTCGAGCGCCGCACCAGCGCTCCCGGCACCATCCTGCCGTACGGGCAGTACCGATACAACATTGACCTCATCGTCCGCGGCCGCGGGCTGTTCTCGATCCTCAGCTTCCTTATTCCCAGCAACCGTCCTCTCGCGACCGTGATCACCGACCTCGGCGGTGACCCCGCGGACATCCTCACGGGCGATGTTGTGAACCTCTCCGGTACCCACCCCTTCCAGGTCTTCAACGAGATCATCGACGGCGGTGACATCGTGGCCACCATCCGCGGCGGTATCGACGCGAACAGCGTTGCCTACTTCGAAGTCACCGATGTGACCATCACCTCCGGATGGGGGTACATCGAAGTCATCAGCGGCACCGTCACCCTTGAGCACATCGGAGCTCCTCCCGCCACCGGCGCCTGCTGCCTCCCCGCCGGCGGCTGCTCCATCCAGACCCTGGCTCAGTGCGACAACGTCCGCGGCACCTGGTCCGGCGCTGGCACCAACTGCGGCACGACAACCTGCCCGAACTCGATCCTCCTCTACAGCCAGAACTTCGAGACCGTTGTTCTTGGCCCCAACGTCGATGAAGTGACGGCGGGCACGAACGTGTGGAGCTCCACCTTCCCCGCCGGTTGGGTTGTCGACCGCACCGGCGTCCCCACGGGCGGCGTGACCGAGTGGCGCGGATGGAACGTCGCGAACCGCGCCTGGTGGTCCACCGCGGCCGCGAACCAGAACCGCAGTCAGTTCACCAAGGGTGTGGGCGCAGTGGCCGTCGCCGACTCCGACGAGTATGCCGATCTCCCCAGCGACCCCGGCACCTACAGCACTTCCATCTCGACTCCCGCGATCTCCCTCGCGGGCATCCAGGCCAACTCGGCCCGCATCGCGTTTGACTCTTCCTGGCGGCCCGAAGGGAACCAGCTCGCCAGGATCTCCGTGAGCTACGACGGCGCAGCCCCCGTCGTTCTCGACACCTGGACCTCGGTGGCCGGCCCTGACTTCAAGCCCGACGCGACCAACGAGACCGTGACCCTCGCCTTGAACAACCCCGCCGGCGCTCAGTCGGCCGTGGTGACCTTCTTCTACGGCGAAGCCTCGAACAACTGGTGGTGGGCGATCGACAACCTCGAAGTCTTCGGCGTGGTTGCACCCCCCCCTGCCTGCCCCGCCGACTACAACGGCGACACAGGCGTGGACGGCGACGACGTGATCGCCTTCTTCGCTGATTGGGACGGCGGCGTGATCGGCGCCGACTTCAACGGCGATGGCGGAGTCGATGGTGACGACGTGATCGACTTCTTCGCGCGCTGGGATAGCGGCTGCTGAGTCCTCCGCAGGCAAGAGACCATGAAGGCAACCGAAAGGCCCCCGCCGAGATTGGCGGGGGTTTTCTCTTGGTTCATCTTGTAGCTGCGGGAAGGGCATCCGGGAAAGCGGCGCAGATCCGGCGTATCCGGTAGTCGTCGTCACGGAAGGCGTACACCAAGCGCTTGATGTCGTGACTGGTGCCATCCAGCAGACTCGTGAGCCGGGGGAAGTCGCATTCACTCGGGATGCCGTGGAGGTAGGTCTGGAACCGCTTGGCGAAGCTTCAACCACGGTCGAGACCGGCGCCGTCCTGAATGGGGTCGAACTCTCCCCGGAGTGCAACCGCCGCATGTTGCGGCTCGTGCTGCGGTGGAAGCCGCCCCACGCGCCGGAGCGACTTCCTAAGATTTTGTAGTACGCGACCGTGTGGTGGCATGAACCGCTCCTGTTGAGCGGAATCGTTGGCCGATGCGCGCCGAAGACAGCACACCCCACGCCGGGAGCGACTCGGTCGCGGGGCGCGAAGACTGCCCCAAAAACTCAAGGCGCGAGTGTGCGTTCGGGGTTCGCGTAGACGCTCGGTCTGCCATTGAGGTTCTCGGCGCGGACTTCTTCCGGAGGGTTGGTGCCGCCGAGGGCTCTCGGGAACTCCTTGCCGCCGATCGAAGCGACGTGCCCGTCCGCGAAGGCCGTGTTCGCGGTGCCCTGCTTGCCCGAGTGTCGGAAGCCGATGCGGCTGTTGGGCATCCCGATCTGGTTGTCACGCTGGCGGCCGGCGTAGACACCGTCGGCGAGCGCGATCAACTGCGAGGGACGGACAAACGCGTTCAGCTTTGTCTGGCGGACGAACGCCCCACCGGTGCCCGGGCCGTAGCCGACGCTGCCGGTGTAGTGCAGGTCCTGATCGACTTGGACCGTGCCGCCGATGGGGTTGATGACGTTGATCCAGTAGGCGACGCGAATGACCTTGTTGAAGCCGCGGTCCTCGATCAGCACGGGGATGTTGGCGCTGCCCTGCCGCTCGAAGGGCCAGTCGAGCCAGCCCTTGGGGTTGTTGGGATCGGTACCGGTTTGCCCGCTCGCGACACCCGCGACGTCGAAGGTCTCTGGGCAATAGAAGGGGTTGCCGCCTTTGGCGTCGCTGCCGGTCATGTAGCCGTCGCGGTCGAGGATGGGCCCCCATCCATCCA